>JBGVOE010000110.1:0-22663 GCA_045126355.1 Anaeroplasmataceae bacterium
TAATTATTTTGAAAATAAATCATTAGTTTATATTTCATACTGGACAAATAGTAGTATTGAATATAACGTTACTAAAACTGAAATTAAAGACGGAAAAGTTAATGTTTATTTAGATGTTCTATCTCCTTATTATCAAGAGGAAGATTATATATTAATAAATATTTTAGTAGAAATTGACCATAAAACAGATGAAAATACTGAACTTAATATAATTAGAAAAATTATTCAATTAAAAGAATATCAAACTTTTGAAAACTAAAATTTACTTAAAAAATGGGTGATTAAAAATGAAGAAATTATTAATATTATTTTGTTTAACATTCATCATATGTCTTTCAAGTTGTAGTAATTCTAATTACAACATATACGAAATGAAAATAAATAATGATTCTGTAGACGAAAAGATAATGAATGAATATGTATCTTGTGATGATGATTATACAAAATTACTAGAAAATACCCCTAACTTAATGTCATATCTTTATAATGTAACACCTAAAGCATTAAAGAAAAAATGTGATATTTATAGATTCTCATATGATGAATGCGGAAAATTAGGTGGTGAAACATTTTTAGTTTATGAAGATGAAGTATATCAATTAGGTACAGCATTTGGAGGATATGGAGTCACTGAATTTGCATATATAGATACAAAAGATCAAAATGTATTATACTTCATTTTTTCAGCAGGAAGTGGTATTCATCAAAGTTCGATAGGAGCATTTGATTTCGATACAAAGACTTTAAGCAACTATAATCCAGAATTAACTGACAATCCTTTTAATCAACCTTTTTCAGGTGCAGAAGATATAGCATTCTATGTATCTGAAGGATATCTTGGAATATGTGAAGCAACAATAGGTTGGAAATCAAATGATACATTTGAAGTAAATATTATTAAAGGTGAAAATGTGATTTATCATATAAAAGCAGTTGATTTTGTTTCAATTAATGAATAAAAGGAGGTAAAACCTTATGAAGAAATATTTGTTATTAATTTTTACAATGCTATTCTTAATAACATTAACATCTTGTGATGTAAATTCATATGAAGAAAACTCATGGTATTCAAATGATAGGTTAAAAGAATGCTTAGTAGAAGATTTACCTGAAATTCAAAATGTTGACTATGTAAAAAAGAACGATGAAGATGTCTATTTTTATATGAATAGCAATGATTATAATTCATATGTTAATATTGTATATAATTATCTAAAATCACTAAATTTTGAATATTTAGGAACAAAAGGAGATGCCAAAGCAAGCCTTGCTGGAATGCTTTCTACTTATTATTTTAAAGAAGCTAATACATTAGAAGAATTTAGAACAGATGGCGATGGTTCTGATTATACTTTTGTATATTCTGATGGAACTTTAGATGGTAGTAGAGTTGTTTTTAATATTATTAAATTTTATAGAGATGATAATTCTACATTAGAATATAAAAATAAAGAATTAAATTATAATACATTTATGGTTGTAAGACATTATTCTGAAAGTCCATTAGGTGGAATACCTATGTTAAAGGATGAAGAAATAGAAGACGAAATTATAAATGCTTATGTAGAAAAGTATGAGTTGTTAGAAACACCAACAATTGGTCAACTATTCAATTCATTTGTCAAAGATGGTAAAGAAGTTGTTCCATTCATAATGGGTGAATATGGTGATGCTATGGTTTGGAGTGAAACAGTAGCAAACATCTATTTCTATTATCCAGATCACAGAAGAATTGAAGTTTATTATGATAATGCAATTTATTCTCTTAAAGAAGCTTATGATAATGGAATCTTGACTCAACAAAATCTTATTGATATAGCTAAAGAATATGATTATGATTGTAAAATGGGCCATTCATGGAATGAAGGAGAATTAACTCAAGTTCCTGGTGGTGGAGAAGTAATCCTGTATACTTGTTTAGTATGTGGAGAAAGAAAAACAGAAGATATTAACAATGATATAGGTTATGCATGTGATGTTACTATAACTGGTGAAATAGATTCTTTAATTGAAAATGTTTCAGGAATATATACTGCAGGTACAACATTAGAAATATATTCTCATCCATTAATGGATGTTGACCTAGCAATGTATGTGAATGGAGAATTCCATCAAATACAAGATACAATAAAAGTAGATGGAGAATATAGATGGCGTTATAGTTTAGTATTACCAGCTGAAGATATAATGATAGAATTTAAAACTGTTGGTATTGAATATAGTGATGTTCAAACAATTTTAAATATCCCTAATATAACACTTGATGATATCGTAGAAGTTAGATATGAAAGAGGATATATCGGAGTTGCACCAGGTAGTTTAACTGATATTGCATATAGCACAGATATGGAAGATAGAAGTAGTGTGTTAAGCTTACTTGAAATGACTGTATATGAAGACTTATCTAATAATTGGCAAGTATGTGGTGGAGGATATACTTTATACACAATATTTACTAGTAATGCAAGTTATGACATAGAAATTACTAATGATTATATCTCAATTAATCAAAAACATTATAAATTTATAGGTGAATATATTTCATTTGAATATCCAAAATCACAAGCACATTCTTATATAACATATTTAGATGATTTTGATGCTTATACAATGGATGATGTTAAAATAGGAAACTTTACTGGATTATCAGAATTTGAATTTATTGATTATCCATATGATACGTTACCCGAAAATGAAAATTTAGGATATTTAGAAACTGAAATAGGTAGATTATATATCCTTGCAGATAATATTTTCTATATTAAAGATGGAAATACACATACTTATTTCTTAGTTACTGGTGAAAAGACTTTTAGAGATATATTTATAAAATAATAATCTGCTAATTTGTATAAAAGAACCATTATTATAATGTAAAGAACCATAAACTTTATTCAATATGTTTTATAATGTAATTGGAGGTGGAAGTATGTTATTCCAAGACACATTAAAAGAATTGAGAAAAAATAAAGGTATTTCCCAATATGATTTAGCTGCAGCATTAAATATTAGTAGAAGTGTTGTCGCAAAATGGGAAACAGGTTTAACGTTACCTAATGAAGAAAATGTTAAATTATTGATGGAATACTTCAACGTTTCTAAACAAGAATTATTCAAGAATGAGGAAACTGAATGTATAGTTGTGAAAAAGAATGTATCAATATCAAAAATGAAGAAGTTAATAATTTCATTATCTGCAGCAGTATTAGTTTTGACAATTATTTTAACTGTAGTTTTAACTTCATATGCTCCTAAATCATTATCGAAACAATTAGATAAATTGGGAGACTTTGAGGATGTTAAAATATCGCTTCATGATATGGTTAATGATCAAACATATTATTTAGATTCTTCAGAAGAAGAAATCCATGATAAAGTGTTACTCTTACTAAATGATGTTGAATATCAATTTTATCCAAGCAATATGATTGTTGAAAAATGGATTGGAAGTTACACAATCTGTCTTGAGGGAGATATAACAATTTATATAAATTTAGGATATTTAATAATTGATGGTGAAAATAGAGCTGTTAAAAATTATTTTTCAAACAATATAGATATAGTAATTGACTTGCTAATTAGTAGTGAAAGTATAGAAATTATAGATGAATCATATAATCAATAAGAAAATAATACGAGATTTTTAAAGGTATAGAACGAATAATTCTATACTTTTTTTAAAGTATCAAAGCGTATCACGAGAAAAACTTAATTCTATGTATAATTAAATTGCACATGTGTTAAGGAGGATATTAAAATGTTTAAAGAAAAATTAGTTGAACTTAGAAAATCACATAACGAAACTCAAGAAGCTTTAGCTTATCGATTACATGTTTCACGAAGTCTAGTTGCCAAATGGGAACAAGGAAGATCATTCCCATCTATAAATGAATTAAATAAGATTTGTGAAATTTATAAAATCGAATTTGAGCAATTATTATCTAAAAATGAACTTAAAGATCAATATGGTATTATTCTTAAAAAGAACAAAAATAAGAATATGATTATTGCTATTATGTCTATTCTATTTGCAGCAATATTAATAACAATTGGGGTGATTTATTTATTTAAAAATCCCAGTTTTACTAATGTGAGCTACGAGAAAATTAATATTGTTAGCGTTACATCACAAGATAATCCAGAATCTTATGGTCCAAATAGTAAAACAATCACATTAGAAGATGGAACAATTATTGAAGATGTTTCAATAAACGATGGAAATGATTATACTATTACATTTGATGGTGAGAGTTATTCTAATGTAATGATTAATTATATTACCAATGGAAACCACCTTGACTACAAAATTATTCATACCTATAATATTTTTAAGCAAATTATTAAGACTGAAAAAATCATAGAGAATATCGATTTTAATTGTCCTATTTTAAAAGATGAAGAAGTTCATGTTATTGGAGCTTATATTCCATTGACTGATAGTACAGAATTTAATGAAGAGACATGCTTATTTATTAATTTTTCTACAGCTAATGATACATTTGCTATACATGGAAATTTGTTCAGTTGGTCATATTTTGGAGGTTTAGTAGATAATGAATCGCTATTACCATATACTAAAGCTTCCTGCAAGTTTTATTTAGATAAAGATAAACTGCATTGGAATGAAAATAATTCTATGGGTCAAACCATTAAAAGACCATTAATATATATTTATTCTAACGGTGATACTTCATTATTTCCTATTAATAATTTCACTTTAGAAAAAGAAATCAGAGAATATAGTGTTGATCCCTGGACAACTATTCCAGTAACTAATAAAAATTTATCAAAATATTTTATTCAAGACGTTATATATGAAAATGATGAAGATGTATCAATAAAAAACATTTATTTGGAGTTTGAAATAATTAATAAAGTAACTCCAGATTATTATGAATTATTAGAGTTTGATAGCAACGGGAATTATATTGGCAAACAATATATTTATTCTTATGAAGATTTAGATGCTTTAATTTTTAATCCACTTACAGAAAAATTATTAATAAGTGAAATTAAAAATAATAAAATCATAAGCTCAACCTATGTTAATAAAGGCGAATGGATTAAATTATCTTTTTCAAATGATTATGGCATTTTTAAAAATAGAAATAAATTTTTCGAATAATTTAATGTACTAAGTTTTGCCTTTTAAACATTATTTTGATTGATTAAGTTATTAATTTATCAACTCTCGCAATTTGACAGTGACATAAGGTATAATACATATTAAAATATTGCCATCAAGGAGGTAACTATTATGTTTATAGGTGAAATTATTTTACAAAGAAGAAAAGAATTAAATATGACTCAAAAGGAGTTAGCAGAAAAACTAAATGTCACAGACAGAACAATATCTAGGTGGGAATGTGGAGTAAGTTTACCCGATGTTGAAATGCTAAAAACTGTTTCGATTGTGTTAAATGTTGATATTAACTATTTTTATAGTGATGTAAAAACAAAAGAAATTAATTATGAAGAAGAGTATGATTATGATAGGATTAAGAAGTATAAAATTAATGCTTTAATACCATATGTACTGTTGATTTTTTCTTTACTAATGATAGTGATTTTAAAGATTGTTTTATTTGAAATTACGGCTACACTAGGCTTATTTTCAAACATTCATCAAATGATTGATTATACAATAAAATCAGGTGTTGTTAATTATGTAGTATGGATAGTAATAATATCTATAGTTGGAATAATTATTGCTTTAATTTCGCTCTTCTTACATTTAAAAAATAATATATCATTTAAGTACTTTTATCTTGGCAAAGTTCATCAAAATGTATATTTAAGTATATTTAAGAAAATAAGTATTCCATATGATATTATCATGTCATTATTAATATTTTCTTTATTAATATAAATCATTCAATTTGCTGCCTTAGGAACATTCGTTCTTAAGGTGGTTTTTTATAATTCTACTTGAAACATAGATTAAAAAGTGATATAATAAGACCAGTAAATTAAGAAAGTGGTGAAGACATGAACAACTAACCAATAATTATTTAAATTTATGCTAATTCATATTGCAAATAGTTTCTCACTTTTGGTGAGGTGATTTTATGATGCAATTAAACAACTGCACTATATCTACAAAAGACGGGAAAAAGATAGTGCAAAATTTAAGCTTTATTTTAAATGAAAATGATAAATTAGCAATTATTGGTGAAGAAGGTAATGGTAAATCTACCATTTTGAAGTTCATGTATGACACTAACTTAATAGAAGACTATTGCTATTACAGTGGTAATATTAATATAAGTATGGAAAATATTGGATATTTACCACAAACATTCAATAAAGAATTTCTACATTTAGGTGCAATGGATTATTTAATTTTGGATGAAATTAATAATGAACCTAATTATGAAGTTTATAATATAATTTTTAAAATAGAGAAATTATTTGATGAGTATGAATTAGATTTAGAAATAATACATCAAAATCGATGTATTGAAACTTTATCTGGTGGAGAAAAGATAAAACTCCAACTGGTAAAACTAATGACAAAAAATGCTCATCTTTTTATTTTAGATGAGCCAACAAACGATTTAGATTTAGATACAATTATTTTATTAGAAGAGTTTATAAAGAACACAAAAACTCCTATAATATATATTTCTCATGATGAAACATTATTAAGAAATACAGCAAATAAAATACTACATATTGAACAATTAGGTAGAAGAAAAGAATTAAGATTTACTTATGAAGCGGTTGGTTATGATGAGTATTTATATCTAAGAGATAGAAAGCAAACTAAGCAAAACCTAGAGGCTTATAGAACCCATAAAGAGTATAAAAGAAAACAAGAGATTCTTGCAAGACAACATGCACTTGTCCAAGGACATTTAAATATGGCTATAAAAGATCCTTCTAGTGGAAGAATATTAGCTAAAAAGATGGCGAACATTAAGAGCCAAGAACGAAAATTAGAAAAAATGGAAGTTACAGATTATGTAATCAATGAATCTGAAATCAATATATTCTTTAATGAAGATATTAACTTTCCTTTAGGCAAAACATTATTAGATATTAAAAACTACACATTGAAAGTAGAAGACCATATTTTATCTAATAATATTAACTTGTTTATAAAAGGAAATAAACATATTGCAATAATAGGTAAAAATGGTTGTGGAAAGACAACATTAATAAATGAAATTTATAAAATGTTACTTAATAACAATATTAACGTTGGTTATATGCCACAAGATTATACTTTGTTAATAAATGATGAATTAAAACCTGTGGAATATTTGCAATCATTATTAGGTTATGATAATGAAATTAAAGCTAAAATCATGTCCCATTTAGGTGCGTTAGGTTTTATAGAATATGAAATGAATAAAAGCATTAAATATTTATCAGGCGGTCAAAAGGCAAAACTATATTTATTGAAGCTAATAATGTTAAAGAACAATGTCTTAATATTAGATGAACCTACAAGAAATTTATCAGTATTGTCTGTTGGAGTAGTTAAAAGAATCTTAAAAACATTTAATGGTGCAATAATATTTATTTCTCACGATAGAGCATTTATAAATGATTTAGCAGACGAGGTTTATGAATTAACTATCAATGGATTAAGGTTGGTGAAATAGAATTATGGCTGATTGGAGATTAATAAAAAAGATAGATGCCCATATTCACATCATTCCAGATGTAGTACATAAAGCGAACCCTGATGCTGAAGATGAATGGGTTTATGCAGATCAAACTAAATATTTAAAATTAATGGAAAAATATAATATTGAACAAGCTATCATAATGCCACTTAATGATCCGTATTTAATGTCTATGGAATTTACTGTTGATGCAGTTAATAAAAATTTAAAAGAATTAGTAGATAAATATCCGAATAAGTTTTATGCAATGACTGACATTGATGTTAGCAATAATATCAAAGAATCAAAAACAAGCTTAATAAAAGCTATTGAAGAATATAAACTGAACGGATTAAAAATTCATCCTAATAATACTGGAATGAATGTTGATGATGAATATAATGTTGCTTTATTAGAAGAATTTAATAAATACAGATTACCTATTTTTATTCATTCATATCCAAATTCTAAAGGAGATTGTTCAGCAACATATAGAGTTAAGTATTTAGTTAATAAATTTCCTAATATAAAGTTTATTATTTCTCATATGGGAGCTTATCAATATGAAGAATTGTTAGATACAAATTGTTATGTTGATATATCTGCTATATTACCTGACTATGTTAATAAACTAGGAATAAAAGAAACAAATAAAATATTAAGAAAATTTGGCGTTGAAAGATTAATATTTGCTACTGATTATCCATCAAGCAGATGTTTAGCACCAGAAGAAATATATGATAGATATTTTGAAATTCTAAATCAAATGGATTTTACTTATGATGAAATTAATATGATTGCATATGAGAATATTAATAAGATACTTAAAAATTAGTTTTCAATACATATTTTAATTTATTTCTAATATTACTAGAATAAGTTCAACTTTCTAGTTATACTCTAATTATTTGAAATATAGTATAATTTGATTGTAGCTACAAATGACAAATAATTGGAGGTTTAACACATGAATGAAATAGGATTATATATTAAAAAGTTAAGAAAAGAAAAAGGACTAACGCAGCAACAATTAGCTGATAAATTAAATGTATCATTTCAAGCTGTAAGTAAATGGGAAACAGGAGAAACATTACCAGATACTGGATTGCTTTTAGATCTTTGCAATGAATTAGGTACTACTGCAGATGCATTATTAAATGGTGGAACAATAATAAATAAAAATCAAAAATTAATTAGAGTTGAAAAAATCATGGGTGGTTTTGCACATATTGCCGCATTAAAAGATGAATTTGGTGAAGATAGTCCATTCTATAAAGGAATCATGGAAGGTATAAGTTCTAAAATGAACTTTAATTTTGAAGAAACATTATATAATAATCCAGAAGTTTTATATACTGAAGTGGTTATAAATTATCTACAAAATGGATATACAGTATGTATTGAAGAAGTTAAAACATGGATTAAAAATGAAAAGTATATTGAAGAAATTAAAAAGAGAATGAAATAATTATTTTATCTAGTTATCAGATGGTTATTATGGTTATTGCGAACAGATAAAAGATTCATCTGTTAATTATGCAACTACCAAGGTGTTATTTTAGGTAATAGATGAGACAAAAATTGGTCATCTGTTAATTATTATATAGTGACCAGCTTTCTCGATGTTAATTATTAAAGTATCCCACATGTTGAGACTGTGTGTACACTTTCTTTAAAAGATGTCCACAATAAAAAATAAGAAATTTAATTATTATAAATAATAATTAATAATTGTGGATATGTTGAACATAAAATGCTGCAAAAAAACATAAAATTTGAAATTTAACGGTGTGCTGTGGATATGTACCAACCCAAAATTAATAGTAAATACAAAATAGCAATGTTCAAATGAATGTTGCTATTTTTATTTGCTCCACCAACTTTGCTACTTTTTTGGTAGATAAAGTAGATGAATAAGCATTTAAAAATTTAGGTAAAATATTTACAAGTTCTTTACAATTCTTTACAGGTTTTTGATATATTTAAATGTAAAAATTATGTAAAATATTTTTCGGATAAATATGGAAATATTTATATTAAATTGTATTTACATGGAGGATATATGGAAATTTTCGGACAAATTGTAATGTTATTAGCTGGCTGTGGTGTTTTCATGTTAGGATTTAAGCTATTAAGCGAACATATGGAAAAGCTAGCTGGAAATGGGTTGAAATCATTCTTTAACAAAATTTCTAATAACAAACTTTTAGGATTGTTAATTGGTATGATGACAACAATAGTAATTCAATCATCATCCGTAACTACAGTAATGGTTGTAGGTTTTGTAAATTCAGGTATTATGAGTTTAATTCAAGCAACATCAGTTATTATTGGTGCTAATATTGGTACAACAATCACATCTTATTTAGCAGGGTTAAGTGCTGCAGGCGGAATTGCTAGTATTATAAATTATTTATGTTTAGCTTGTTTATTTGTTGGTGTATTTATTGAAATGTTTGCTAAAAATGATAATAAGAAATCATTAGGTTTAGTATTAACAGGATTAGGTGCGGTATTCTTAGGATTAGAAACAATGTCAGGATCCATGAGCTTTATGAGAGATGTTCCTGAAATTAATGCATTTATAGCAACATTAGATAATCCTTTCTTATTATTGTTTATAGGTATGGGTTTTACTGCAATTGTTCAATCTTCAAGTGCAGTTACATCAATTATAGTATTAATTGCTGCAAGTAATCCAAATGCATTCGGAGGAACTGGTAATGCAGTATATTTTCTAATTTTAGGTTCTAATATCGGAACATGTGTTACAGCAATGATTTCAAGTGTCGGTGCTTCAACTAATGCTAGAAGAGCTTCTTTAATCCATTTAATGTTTAACACATTTGGTGCAGTAATATTTGCAGTATTGTTATTAGTTTGGAAGAACTTCAGTTCTACATTGATAGAATCATGGATTACAAGTAAAGAATGGCAAGTATGTGCATTCCATACTATATTTAACTGTACATGTGCTTTAATCTTCTTACCATTATCTAAATATTTAGTTAAAGTTTCTACTATGATAATAAAATTCAAAAATGTAGAAGAAAAAGATTCTTCTGAATTAGTATATATGGATAAGAGATTAGCAGTTGCATCAAATATTTCAGTTTCAATGTTAAAAAAAGATGTATTTAGAATGGGAGATATGGCAATGACTTGTTTACATACTGCATTTGATGCATTTGTTAAACGAGACATTTCAATGATAAAAGAGATAGAATATCAAAGTGAGCAAATTTCTAAATTAGGTAAGAATATAACAGATGCATTAGTATTCGTATCTTCTCATCAAAGCTCACTAGAGATTGAAAAACAAATAAATGATTTACATACAAATGTAGGAGATATAGTACGTATTGCTGAATTATCAGAAAATTTTGCAAAATATACTAAAAAAGAAGTAAATCAAGAATTATATTTCTCAGATGAAGTTATTGAAAAATTACAAAAAATGTGTAATTTATTGGACACTCAGTTTGATTCAGTTAAGAGTCTAATATTAGATGAAAATTATGAAATTACTACTGATAAAATTGAAGAATTTGAAGAACAAGTAGATAATATGAGAAGAAGTTTAATTGCAGATCATATTGAAAGATTAAAACAAGGTAAATGTAAACCTGAAAATAATACAGTATTTATTAACTTAGTTTCTAATTTAGAACGTATTGGTGACCACATTTATTACATAGCTCGTTAATTTATTTGGAGAATTCATAGTTTTGAGTTCTCCTTTTAAATTTACAACTTTTTTACAACACCTTTACAATTCTTTACAGGTTTAAGATATATTCAAAATAATTAATTAGATAAAATATTGTCGAAAATAAATAAAGGAGAAATATTTTATGAAAAAAATTATTAAATTAACAAGTTTATTATTAATCGCATTATTAACACTAGTTGGATGTTCTAGTAAAGGATTTGATGAATCATCAGAAATCAAATTATATACTAGAGACACAACAAGTGGTACAAGAGATGGATTCTTTACTGGAATTGGATTAAGTGAAGCTAAAGAAGATAATAGCCCATTAAAAGTAAATGGTTTAGGAACAGTTGAATCAAATGGAGATATGATTAATTCTATTAAAAATGATATTTATGGTATTGGATATATCTCAATGTCTTCAGTAGAAACATCAGGTTTAAAAGCATTATCTTTTGAAGGGGTAGAACCTACAGAAGAAAATGTATTAAATGGGACATATACATTAACAAGAAACTTTAATTATATAGTTAGAACAGAATTTGCATCAACAGAAAAAGAACAAATTATCGAAGCATTCTTAGCTTATTTATCTACTCAAGAAGGAAAAGCAACAATGCAATCAGAAGGTGGAATCTTAGAAGTTAAATCAACGGATCCAACATGGGAAACAATCAAGGCTAATTACCCTATAACAACTAAAGATAATTCTAGTATTACAATTAACTTTGGTGGTTCAACTTCAGTATCTAAAATGGCAACAGCTTTAGCAAATGAATTTTCTAATCTATGTGGTAACGTAAAATTTTCACATGACTATCATGGTTCAAGTGATGCATACAAAAAAACTCAAGGTGCTGATAAAGATTCAACAGGTTACTATGATATGGCATTTGCATCTCGTGATTTTAAACTAACAAGCTTTGAGGTGGCTAAAGAAGGTACTTACGGAAAATTATGTATAGATGCTATTGTTGCAGTCGTAAATAAAGAAAATACATTATCAAATGTAACAAAAACTCAATTAGTAAATATGTATACTGGTGTAGTAAATAAATGGAATGAAGTAAAATAATATGGAAAAAAACATAGTAAAAAAGTCTACATTAGCAAGAAAAATATATATAGATAAATTCTTTAAAGGCTTTTTTATGGGTGTTTGTATTCTATGTGCAGCTATCATTGTAATGATAGTTGCTTTTATCCTAGTTAAAGGAGTACAACCCTTCTTTAAAGAGTCCACAATAAATGGTGAAATTTATAAATTATCAGTTACAGAATTCTTGTTTGGAACTAAATGGAATTTTGCTCCTAACCATTTCGGTGCGGGCTATATTATTATCAACACAATATACATAACAATATTAGCTTTATTAATTGCAGTACCAATTAGTGTATTAAGTGCATTATTTATAGTTAGAATTGCACCTAAGAAAATTGGTAAAGGACTACAATTAGTAATTGAATTATTAGCTAGTGTTCCGTCAATTATTTATGGTTTATTTGGCCAAGCATATTTAACTAAAATTGTAATGAATATAAGTAACATCTTTGGCATTCAAACATTAGGAGGTCAATCTGTTCTTACTACAGCATTAGTATTAGGAATGATGATATTCCCAACAATTACAATGGTATCAGTAAATGCCATTGCAGCTGTAAAAAAAGAACTAATACATGGCTCACTTGCATTAGGGGCTTCAACTACTCAAACAAATTTTAAAGTAGTTTTAAAAGGTGCAAAAAACGGAATATTTTCAGGAATTATTTTAGGTGTTGGTAGAGCATTAGGTGAAGCAACTGCTGTATCAAAAGTATGTGGTAATGCTCAAGTTGGTCCAACATTCTCACTTTTTGATACAACAAGTACAATTACTACAACAATATTAAGTGGATTTAATGAAGCTAGTGGCATGGCATATGATGTCAAATTTTCACTTGGTGTAGTATTAATCTTAATAATTATCACAACAAATCTAGCATTAAATTATGTTAAGAAAAAGGTAGGAAACTAATATGAGGAGTAGAAAAATTAAAGATATATTATTAAACTCTTTAACATATTTGTTTTCTAGTTTTGGAGTATTAATACTAGTTTTAATATTTGTTTTTATATTTTCTAATGGTGCTAAGTCTATATCATTTGATTTATTAAAAGGGGATTATTATAGCGAGTCTTACACATTAAAATACGACAAAATAAATGATCAAACATTTGAGTATGAACAAAAAGATAATGAATATTTCTCGAAAAAATGGGGTGTTGCATTTAAGGATTCGATAAATCTTGAAGGTGAAGAAGTTGCTATTATAAGTTATGTTGACAATCATTCACCATTAATAAATATGATTAATATGAGTAATAATCAATTTATTAGTGTAGAAGTAAATCAACAAATTACTAAAGCTATCCTAGTAGGTAATAATGATACAGTAGTTACAGTACTTGCAAAAGATAATGCAGAAAACGTTGCGAAAAAATTTGATAAAGCTATTTCTATTACAAATCTATCATTAGAAACTGATGGTGGTGGTATAAGAGGTTCATTAATCGCTACATTCATCTTAATATTAATTACCTTAGCAATAGCTCTTCCTATAGGTATTTGTGCAGCTATATATTTAAGTGTTTATGCTAAAAAGAATAGATTAACTAATACTTTAGAATCGATGATAGATATGACAGGTGGTGTACCGTCAATAATATTTGGTTTGGTTGGTGTTATTGTATTTATCCCAACTTTAAACAGTTTAATAAAAAGTGATGGAGTATCATTAATGGCTGGTGCATTAACAATGTCAATTATGCTTCTTCCAGTAATTATTAAGACAACGAAAGAAGCAATTGATGTAATTCCTAAATCTTTATCACAAGCGTCTTTAGCATTGGGTGCTACTCAAACTCAAACAACATTTAAAATAATACTTCCTAATGCTATACCAGGTATTTTAACATCTACCTTATTATGTATAGGAAGAATAATAGGTGAGTCTGCAGCATTAATTTTTGTAGTAGGTTCTCAAGTATCTGATAGCGTATCAGTAAATAAAGGAGCTACAACACTTGCAACACATATTTGGAATTTATTAGGTGGAGAAAACCCTAATTATGAACTTGCATGTTCGATATCAATTGTGATTTTGATGATGGTATTGTTGTTAAATATCATAGTTAAAATAATAGGAAAGAAGTTAAATAAATTTTCGGAGGCTTAAAATGAACGAATTAAAAAATATTAAAGAAAATAGAAATAAAAATATATTATATGCAATTGGAATTTTAGTTTTATTTATTATAGCTCCATTTTGTTTATCAATGTTTTACCCAAATAATATTGTATTAATAATAAGTATATTATTACTTGGTTTTGGACTTATAACAGAGGTTTCAACTTTATATAAAATAGATGAATACAATAAAGAATTAAAAAAACAGGAGTAAAACATGGAAACCGTATTTAAAATAGAAAATGTTGATTTATTTTATGGAGAAAAACAAGCTCTAAAGAAAATAAATTTAGAATTATATAAAAATAAAGTTACTGCATTTATAGGACCATCTGGATGTGGTAAATCAACATTACTTAGATGTTTAAATAGAATGAATGATTTATTTGAAGGATGTAGGGTAGATGGAACTATTTTATATGAAGGACAAGATATATCAAAATTAAATACTTTAGAACTAAGAACTAAAGTAGGAATGGTATTTCAAAATCCTAATCCATTTCCAATGTCTATTTATGATAACATTGCATATGGTCCAAGATGTCAAGGAATTAAAAATAAAGAAGTCTTAAATAGAATAGTTGAAGAATCACTAAAGAAAGCAGCTTTATATGATGAAGTAAAAGATAGATTAAAAGATTCAGCCTTAGGTTTATCTGGTGGTCAACAACAAAGATTATGTATTGCTAGATGTATTGCGATGAAACCTGAAGTAATATTAATGGATGAACCAACAAGTGCATTAGATCCAATCGCAACACTAAAAATTGAAGAATTAATAAATGAACTAAAAAAAGAATTCACAATTATTATTGTCACACATAATATGCAACAAGCTACTCGTGTATCTGACTATACAGTTTTCTTTATGTTAGGAGAAGTAATTGAATGCGCTCCAACAATTGAATTATTCTCAGCACCTAAAAATAAGAAAACAGAAGACTATATCACAGGAAGGTTTGGATAAAATGAATTTATTAAGAGGTATTGAATATTTAGAAAGTTCAATGATGCATATGGCTGATTCAGTAGTGAAAAACCTAGAATTAGCCTTTGATGCGTATTTAAATTACGCAGAAAAAGAATATCCTGTAAACGATGACATCGTAGATAATCTAGAAAGAATGATTGAAGGTGAATGCATGCATTTGCTTTTAACAGAAAGGCCATTTGCTAGTGATTTAAGAAAAGTATCAGGTATATTAAAATTAATATCAGATTTAGAAAGATTAGGGGATCACGCAGAAGACGTTTTAGAATTTTCTTTAAAACTAAAAAACACTGAAAAACACTCTAATGAAGAGATAAATAAAGTTGTCAAATTAACATTAAGCATGGTAAAAGATTCTATTGAATCATATTTAAAACAGGACTACAATTTAGCACAAACAGTAATTGATAGAGATGATATTGTAGATGAAATGTATTCAAGCTTAATTGAATCAATAATTCAAATGTCAAATGAAGAAAGATGTTCATCTTCTTTTGCAGTTTATACTACTCTTGTGGTAAAATATATAGAGAGAATCGCTGACCATGCAGTTAATATTGCTGAATGGGTTATTTATATAATTAGTGGTTTTCATAAAGATAAAAAAATTATCTAGGAGGTTACTCATGAACTATTTAATATATTCTGTAGAAGATGATAAAAACATAGCACATTTATTAAAAGTCGCATTATCTAAACAAGGTTATATAGTTGAATCATTTAATGATGGTGAATCATTTATTGAAAGATTTAAAGAACAAAAACCTAATTTAATTTTATTAGATATGATGCTTCCTAATATTCAAGGTGATGAAATTTTAAAAATGATAAGAGAAGATGATGAAAATGATGATATTCAAATTATCATTGTCTCAGCTAATAAAATGGTAATGGATAAAGTTGATGGACTTGATTTAGGGGCAGATGACTATATTGAAAAACCATTTGATATTATGGAATTAATATCTAGAGTAAATTCTAAGGCTAGAAGATTCTATAAAAAACAAAGATTAATAAGAGGTAATTTTATATTAGACTCTAAAAAACATGAGTTTTATAAAGATAACGAACTTATTGAATTAACTAATAAAGAATTCCAAATTATGGAACTTTTAATGAAAAGAAATGGTGAAGTTGTATCACGTGAAGATATCTTTAATCATATTTGGGGGAATAACGGTGTATTAGAATCTAGAACTATTGATATGCATGTTAAATCATTAAGAAGTAAAATCAACGATGAAGATGGTTCAATTATTAAGTCTGTCTATGGAATAGGATATAAAGTAGAACTATGAAACGTAAAATAATTTTTATAGAAATAATAAGCACTATATTAACAGTATTAGTATTATTTGCAGTTTCATGTATTTATATTAATAATCAAAATCATAAAACTGCTGAAGATGAATTATTAACTTATTCAAATATAGCTTGCGAAATATTTGATGGATCAAACTTTGAAGAAGTAAAAAATGTAATAGCATCTTCAAATAAAGAAGTAAGAATTACAATTATAGATAATACAGGAGAAGTAATTATCGATTCTACACTTGTAGAAGCTGAAAATCATCTTGATAGAGAAGAACTAAAAAAATTAGAACAATATGTTACTAGATATTCAAAATCATTAAATGTTAATATGATGTATTATGCAACGTTAGATAATGGTTACTTTATTCGTTTAGCAATACCAATAGAATCATTAAATTCATTTATTAGTAATTATTTAATATTTGGTCTTATATCGTTATTAATAATATTATCTATATCAACGTTTATTACGGTGTTATTCTATAATAAGACTCTTCACCCAATAAAAAAAGAAATAAATAAATTAGAAGAAGTTTTAGGTAATGATTTATCTAATGAAACAGAATTTGAACATCTTTCTTCTAAGATAAATGAATTAACATTACTTTTAGATGAAAAAGTAACTTCATTATCTAATGAAAAAGAAAAATCTAAATATATCTTAGATAATATGAATCAAGGATTAGTTTTACTAGATAATGATGGTAAAGTTTCTTTAATAAATAAATATGCACTATCTTTATTTGGTTTTGAACTTGAACATATTTTAAATAAAAAGTTTATCTATTTATTTAGAGACTTAGAAGTACAAGAAAAAATCAAAAACACACTAAAAACAAAAAAAGAAAATCAAACCATTTTGGATTTGAATGGTAAAAAATATTTATTATATATTAATATTTTAGAAAGTACATGGTCAAATTCAACTGCACTTTTAATGACTGATATTACATTGCAAGAAAACATGAATTCATTAAAAAGAGAATTCTTCGCAAATGCATCTCATGAATTAAAGAGTCCATTAACTTCAATTATTGGATATCAACAATTAATTCAACAAGGTATATTAACTACAAATGAAGAAATCCAAGATGCAACCCTAAGAACAATCAAAGAAGCTCAAAGAATGAATAAATTAATAAAAGAAATCTTAGATTTATCAAGATTAGAAAACAATGTTCAAACCTTACTTGAAAATGTAAGTGTTAATAAATTAATTGGTGATTGTTTAGGAGAATTAAAGCCATTAATTGAATCTAAAAATATTGAAGTTATCACTAACTTAGAAGAGATTTCAATAGAAGCAAGCCAAAGTGATTTATACAAATTAATAAAAAATATTATTGATAATTCTGTTGCTTATAATAATCAAAATGGAAAATTAATAATCGAATTATCAAAAAATAAACTTACAATTTCAGATACTGGTGTTGGAATCTCAAAAGAAGATTTAGAACATATTTTCGAAAGATTCTACCGTGTTGATAAAGCAAGATCTAGAGAATCATCAGGTACAGGACTAGGTTTATCAATTGTTAAACATATATGCATTCTTTATGGATATAAGATAAGTGTAGAAAGTCAACTTGGTAAAGGTTCGACATTTATTATTAAATTTAAATAATATGCTTGCCATCTATTAAATTAGATGGCTATTTTTAAAAATTAAAATGAACCTACAAAGTTAGATTTAATAATTTTATTTTATTGTGTTTTACAACCATTCTTTTAATTAAGGCTGTATTGATATTGTTTAATTTATATCTCTTATTATCAGGAATGATTGAATAACTAGCAGTACGAAAAAAGTTAATATCGGCTACGAATATTTGTCTTATGGCGATTAATTCATTAGCTAATGTTGTAGCACTGATGAAATAATTATTTTATCTAGTTATCAGATGGTTAATATGGTTATTGCGACTAGATGATATGACCATCTGTTAAATATGTAACCACCAAGGTGTTATTTTAGGTAATAGATGAGATGAAAATTGGTCATATGTTAATTATTATATAGCCACCAGCTTTCTCGATGTTAATTATTAAAGTATCCCACATGTAGAAAGTGTGACAATGTTGGAGCTTAAGAAGCTTCAAAAACAATAAAAAAATGCATAAAAATAACGAATTGAGAGAGCAAAAGTACAAATAAAAGTATTTTTGTTCTTTTTTATTGTTCCACCTATTCACGATAACAACGTTTAACTTGGAAATACAAAATTGCTAAATTTGGTAGAAGGTCGTTAATGTGAAAAGGTAAAAACGATTGGTATGAACATATCTTTTTGCCATAAATCGTTATATATAGATTAATTATTTTAAGAAATTAATGGACATATCTTTATAAAAATAGACTTAGGTTGATTTAGTGAAGAAGAACATGTTGTAATTATTAATAGCTATTATTTATAGTTTAGGTTAAACGCTGAAATTATGCTGCCACTTTTGCCTTGTTACTCATTACATTTATAATAAATGCAAAATTGTTGTAAATAATATTTCGTTTTTATTTGCTATACACTTACTTGTTCGCGTTTGAAGACCTAATGGTACTGGATATTTTATTTCTTAAATTAAATATGGTATACTTTTATTAGAAAATATCCTGTTTATTCTTTAAAAATTAAAAGGAACAAAAAGGAACAATCAAAAAAGTGTATTTATGATATTATAAATACAAAGGAGAGATGCCTTTATGGAATTTAAAGATAAATTAAAACAATTAAGATTAAATAGAGATTTATCACAGGAAGCTATCGCTAAAGATTTAGTAACCAGTCGTTCTACATATGCTAAATGGGAAAACGGAATAAGATTACCTAATAGTGCATCATTAGAATTAATTGCGAAATATTTTGATATTACTGTAGAAGAACTCTTTGATAACGAAGATAAAACAAACATAATAATTAAAAATAATGATAGACTAAATGATTTGACTATAGGGGTAATAACTGTTGCTTCAATTATAGTAACATGTATTATTTCATTATTGTATTTCTTTAAGATATATGGAACATATTGTATTGATATTCTAGGAATGTTAAATGATAAAGGATACATCTATATTACTTACAGTTTATCAGAAATGGAAGGAAATCCATTCTGGATAATATCATTAATAGTAAACTTTTTATTCATTACATCAGCAGTATTATTGTATCTATTTAGAAATAATAAACATTATAAAACAATCAAAATTGCATTTATAGTATTATTGATTTTAGCACTTATCTGCGCAGTTTTATCATTCCTTTCAGGAAGATTTATGTTAGCTAATTGGCTTAAAGATTATTTATTATTGGAGGTTTAACAACATGAAAAAATTGTTACTTTTATTATTACTAATATTAACATTAACAAGCTGTAATACTGTTACTGATGAATTACCACAAGGTGAAGATTTAACAATTGAACAAGCTTATACACAATATGGAAAAATGGTAGAACAATTTCAAAGAGAATTTGATGAAAATTCTTCATTTGATTCAGTTTATTATAAAAATGAATATAAAGAAATAGAATATAACAAATCAAAAGATAGAGATGAAGAAAAATATACAACTACTATAATTACTTTAAATAAAGTAAATTATCACTATCATTGCGAAACATATTTTGAAAACAAAACTTCAGAATCATCATCAACAGAAGTAGTAGATGCATATGTAAAAGACGAAAAATTACATTATTTTAGAACATATACGATAGATAAAAGAGTAGTTCATAAGAAATACTATATTTGCGATGTTGATTATTTATGGAGTGAAGATTATGAATATAGCGGTCATGTAGAAGAGATTTTAGGTGAAGTATTCATCGAAAATGTAGAAGAAAGATTATCAAAAGAAGATCATAGAATTGCAATTAGAGGTAATTATTATTTTATTACACCAACTAACTATACTCCAACACCAAGCTTAGAAAAATTCACAGAATACCTTTCAGATGCTGAAACTTTAGCAATCAAAAATAATAAAGATACTAGCGAATTCTCATTTTATAGTACATTTGCAGTAGATTCTGAAGTTATTGAATACAACCTAGCAGTTAAAAACTCAGTTTTGTATACTAGTGGATTATTAACAGAATACAAACAAAATTTCTACAATGGTAATTATTGGTATCAAACATATCAATATAATATAGATATTCAACTTCCAACATTTAATCTTTCTGAATACGAAGAAACTGAACCATCTAGATTTAGTGTTTCTTTTGTAGATTGGGAGCATAAAGTTTATTAATATTTTTTAGCCTTTAGTATATAATTGCTAGAGGTTTATTTCTTATAAGAAATATGGTATAATTTTTCCGATTTATATATATTAATTTATAAAGGATAAAAGAAGAGAGCTGAAATATATGAAAAAAATATTTTTATTTATATGCATTATTACTATGCTAATACTTGTTGGATGTAATAATACACCTACTACAGGTGGTAATAATGATTATCCTACAGGTGCAGAGGAAATAAAAGTTGATAATTTCAATGATTATTTTGATGTAAAAGTTACAACTGACATATCAGAAAATTATTTTGAGGAAGATGCCCAATGTTCAAAACAAACTAAAGCTGTATCATATGTTGCATTTATTCCAAAAACTAATTATAGTGCAGTTGTTGTAGAATTAAAATTTCAATTAAATTCTAAGATATCTATTGGATATTCTAATATAGGAGATCCTGTTAATTCTAGCGAACAAACTATAACACTTAATAATGGAATAACTAATAAATCATTCACAATTACTAAAGAGAATGATTACACTTATAAAGTTGTAAGCGGTTCAAATAATATTACAATAACAAGTGTTACAGGATATGTAATGCCTGGTAAAGATATATATGAATTAAATGAATATGAAAATGCATTACAAAATCAAACACTTGAAGATTCAAATTTAGTAAAAAACGAATTAGAAACAGTTATTAATAATTATAAAAATAAATTTAATAATGCAAATAGTTATAAATATACACCAACTTCTTATTATGAGTTTAAATCTATTTATGGAACTGGTAGAGATGCATCTAATGAAGTAAACTTAGGTAATAATGGTTATTCTGTAGATATTGAAAACAAAATTTATTCTACGAGTTTATATAATTACTATGTTAAAAATGATTCTGTGTATCGTCAGTATAAAAACCAATTTGGATTAGTAGAAGAAAATATAGAAGAAAATATGAAACCAGAAACATTTATTAGTGAAATTTCTCCAAGCTTTGAAGGATTGTTTGATGAAAATGCAATATATGAAAAAAATGGAAATGAATATTATGGATATATAACTTTAGACAAAATGGCTAATGATAATATTTCAGAATATTTTAAATCACACTTGCAAAACTATAACATTACGTCAAATTGGGATAAATTTGTAGTTAAATATTCATTTTTGCTTGTTGATGAAAGTTTCTTATTTGAAGTTGAATTGCATTATGCTAATGCATTATATCCAAATGAATATTATGATAATACAATTGTTTATGGGTTTAAAATCAGCAGCCTTAATAAAGCACAGCCAACTATTTATGTTGCTGGAAAAGATAGTTTTGCTTTAGAAGATAATAAAGAAGATGCATTAAAATATCTTACTGGTTTAGTAGAAGTGGATAGTAATACTACAGAAATTAAACTTTCAACATGTAATACACATACAGATGAACCAAGTTCTAGGGATAAAAATTATTTACCTATCAGAATAAAAGAAAGTGGAATTTATGAATTTTATATTGATGGAAGAAAAATAGATATTTATTCTGCTGAAACTGATTATACAAGTCAGTAT
>JBGVOE010000111.1:0-9140 GCA_045126355.1 Anaeroplasmataceae bacterium
AAAGATCTATTTCATGACACATTAGCGTCATAATCACGAATTTTTAAAATTCGGAGGGTGTAAACCCCTTTTTGTCTTGAAGTTCAACTATTTATTAAACTTTTTATAAATTTAACTTGACTTAGTTATAGTTGGCTTCCTTTACCCAATTTATTTTATCATATTATATCTTATATCGGAAAGATTTTTTGTCTAATAAAGTCTATTATAATAAAAAAATACAGCTAAAATGCTGTATTTTATAAAACTTTAAATTATATATTTTTAAGCTTGTTGTTTTTTGCTTTTCTATTCTTAATTACATTATATACATATACAAAAGCAAATATATTTCTTAATTACATTATATACATATACAAAAGCAAATATATAAAGATAGAATAGAACAACAACAATCATAGGATAAAATACAGGATGTCCACCAACCAAAAAATATTTTCTTTTACTTTTTTCATTATTTTCTATTTTCCTACATTCATTGACAAGAAAAATTATTAGTGCGATAATATATTTAATATATTATTACAAAAAATACATTATAAGGGGAGAAAACATGAACACTATAGACAAAAAATACGAAGCATTATTTACACCTTGGAAAATTGGTAATGTTGAAATTAAAAACCGTATCGTTATGTGCCCTATGGGTGGGACTTCTTTATTCGGATGGTTCGAATTAGGAGGATGTCATTTCGATAAGGAAGCCGCTAAATTATTTTTAGAAAGAGCTAAGAATAATGTCGGTTTAATCATTCCTGGTATCGCGCCAATTCGTGATACTTTCTGGGGTAAATGGTTATATAAAAATGAAAAAATGTTTAAAGAATTAAAAGAATTTATGGATGAAATTCATCAAACAGGAGCTAAATTATTTGTTCAATTAACAGCTGGTATGGGACGTAGTTGGGCAATTACAGATTTAATTGCACCTCTTCATAAAAACAAATTTACAAGAGCATTAATTAAACCTGTTATTAATACTAATCACGAATTAGCAAGTCCAAGTCCTCAACCATCTAGATGGGCTCACGATATCATTTGTCCTGAAATGAGAGTTGAAGACATTCATGAAATTATTGAAGCATTCGCTAAAACAGCTAAATTATGTAAAGAAGCTGGAGTTGACGGTGTTGAAGTACACGCAGTCCATGAAGGTTATTTATTAGACCAATTCGCTATTGAATTCTTTAATAAACGTACTGACCAATATGGAGGAAGTTTTGAAAATAGATATCGTTTTGCGGTAGAAATTGTTAAAGCTATTAAAGAAGCATGTGGTGCGGACTTCCCTGTTTCAATTCGTTATTCAGTAGAATCTAAATTAAAAGGGTTCTGTGAAGGTGCTATGCCTGGTGAAGATTATACTGAAGTTGGACGCAATATGGAAGAAAGTGAGAAAGCTGCTAAATATTTAGAGGAAGCTGGTTATGACATGTTAAATGCCGATAACGGAACTTATGACTCTTGGTATTGGGCTCATCCACCTATGTATATGCCTGAAAACTGTAACTTAAATAGTGTTAGTCATATTAAAAAATTTGTTAATATTCCTGTAGTATGTGCAGGTAGAATGGATCCAGAAACAGGCGCTAAAGCAGTAAGTGAAGGCGCAATTGATGGTGTAGGTATCGCAAGACAATTTTTAGTTGACCCAGAATGGATTACAAAATTAATTGAAAATAGATTAGAAGATATTAAACCTTGTATTTGTTGTCATAGTGGTTGCTTCAACTTCTCTTCTAGTAAAGGACATGCTAATACACAAGATTTAACAGATACAATGGGACTTGCTAGATGTGCGTTAAACCCTGAAACAATGCAAAGTAAAAAATTCTATATCAAGCCTTGTAAAAAAGCTAAAAAGATTGCTATCGTTGGTGGTGGAATCGCTGGTATGGAAGCAGCTATTTTATGTGCTAAACGTGGACACAGTGTTACATTATATGAAAAAACAGATAAATTAGGTGGAGTATTTATTGCTGCATCACGACCTGAATTTAAAGAAAAAGATAGAGAATTAATTGCTTGGTACCTTAGAGAATTAACTAAATACTCAACAATCGAAGTCAAAATGAATACGATGGTTGAAGACGTTAATAAACTAGATTGTGATGAAGTTATTATCGCAACAGGTGCTAAAGCCCGTAGAATTCCAATTAAAGGTGTAGAAAAGAGTGTTGAAGCTATTGATTACTTGTTAGATAACTCTATTGTTGGTGATAAAGTTGTTATCATTGGTGGTGGCTTAACAGGTTGTGAAATTGCATATGATTTATATTTAAAAGGTAAAACTCCAGTTATTGTTGAAGCACAAGATGACTTAATCACGACAAAAGGAATTTGTTTAGCTAATACTAGTTATTTACGTGACTTCTTCAAAACAAATAAAGTTGAAGTTCACTTAGAATCAACTGTAGCTGAAATTTGTGATGGTAAAGTTTTAATTAAAGATAAAGATGGAAATATTGTTGAAGTAATAACAGATTCAGTAATTATGTCTGTTGGATACACTCCAGCTCCACTTGCAGAAAAAGGACGTCATATCCATGTGATTGGAGATGCAGATAAAGTAGGTAACTTACGTACTGTTATCTGGGGTGCATGGCAAGTTTGTATGAAACTTTAAGGAGGGCTTCTTAAATGAAATTAACAGATGAACAATTAGCTATTTTAAATGGTGAAAAAGGCGAAACAAAGGCTAAGGTTATGAAGACCTTAGTAATGTATGGTGATGCATTTGAGGCTGAAAAACTAGTTCCAATCACATCAGAATATAATCACTTAGTTACTTCATTTGGACTTAAAGTAATGAGTCCTGTATATGACTTAATGCAAACATTATTAGATGGAAATGTATGCAGTGGACAAAGATTTTCTGTAGACCCACGTCCACTTGATAAAAATGTTCCTGCTAACTTCTTACAAAATTTTGTGTTTAAAAAGTTCATGTATTCTAAACAAGAATTTTATGAAGGGCAACTTGAAAAATTAGGCTTAATGGATAAGAATGCCTTCACTTGTACTTCTTATATGTCTGAAGTTGGTAATACTCCTAAAAAAGGTGATGTATTATCTTGGGCTGAATCAAGTGCAGTTGTTTACGCTAACTCAGTATTAGGAGCTAGATGTAATCGTAACTCAGGTATTATTGATATTATGGGGTCGATTGTTGGTTATGTTCCATACTTTGGACTTCTTACAGATGAAGGAAGAAAAGCAACTTGGGTAATTAAAATCGCAACAACAAAAAAACCAGAAGCACAACTTCTAGGTTCAGCTATCGGTATGAAAGTTATGGAAGATGTTCCATATATTATAGGATTAGATAAATGGCTTGGTAACGAGCTAAATGACGCAACAAAAGCTTATTTAAAAGACTTTGGTGCAGCTACTGCTTCTAACGGTGCTGTGGGATTATATCACATTGAAAACCTTACTCCAGAAGCAGTTGAATTAGGAAGAGATTTAGTGTTAGATAATGCTAAGGAATATGTTATTGATGATGCTGAACTTGAAAGAGTAAAAGCAAATTATCCTGTAATGTGGAAAAACATTAACGCTAAACCTAAATTATGTTTTGTAGGTTGTCCACACTTATCTTTAGAACAATTAAAAACATGGACTATTGATATTGAAAACAACCTAAAAGAAAACAACTTAAAGAAAATTACTATTCCAACAGTATTCACTGCCGCTCCTGGCGTATTAGAAGCATTTGAGGCTACTGAATATGCCGAAAGATTAAAGAATACAGGTGTAATAACTTCATACATTTGTCCTTTAATGTATATGAACAATCCATTATGTAAGAAAATGCCAGTTATCACTTCTTCTAATAAACTACGTACATATACTAGCGCTAGATATTATACAGACGCTGAAATCTTACATATGATTACTTCAAAAGGAGGTAAACGCTAATGAAAGTATTTCAAGGTAGAGTAATTACTCCAGGAACTGTTACTGCTCTAGCTGTAGTAACTACACAAGGTTTTAATACACTTGCATCACTTCAAATGGCCCTACAATTTGGTGATAAAGAAGTTAAATGTGGTGACCAAAATAATAGCGAATTACATGGTAAACCACTTATCGGTAAAGCTTTGTGCTTACCACAAACAATTGGATCAACAACAGGTGGATTAGTTCTATATTGCGCATGTGCATTAGAAAAGAATCCAGCTTGTATGTTATTTAGTAATCATATCGATTCTCTAGCTGCCGCAGGTGCCGTTTTAGCTGAGGTATGGGTTGATAAAGTAACAATGCCTGTAATAGATTCTTTAGGTGATGAATTCTTATCTTATGTAAAAGATGGTATGAAGATCACTGTTAAAGAAAATGGTGTTGTAGAAGTCGAATAATTTTTAAATTAAAAAAATAAAGACCATTTAAAGTAGAAATCAATATCCTACTAAAATGGTCTTTTTTATTCTAGAAAAATAAAAAAAGTTGACCTAAGATCAACATGCTTTTTTACTGGCGGAGAAAGAGGGATTCGAACCCTCGCGGCAGTTCCCCGCCCTACGCCCTTAGCAGGGGCGCCTCTTCGGCCTCTTGAGTATTTCTCCATTTACTTGAGTACGCCCTTATATAATATACTAAAACAAAACATAAGTCAAGCATTTTTTTACTAAAATAACAAAAAAGAAAGGACCTTTAAAAGTCCTTCCTATTCTTCATTTTTAAACATAGTTAGTTGTAATTTTTGTTTTACTAAATCAACTTTGTAAACATACACTTTAACTAATTGACCTACACTAAACATATCAGATGGATGTTTAATATAACCTTTTGTCATTTTAGAAATGTGAAGTAAGCCATCTCCATGTAAACCACAGTCGATAAAACAACCAAAGTCTACAACGTTTCTAACAGTTCCTTCAAGTTCCATACCAACTGTTAAATCTTCTAATCTTAATACATCACTTCTAAGTTGTGGAGTATCAAAGTTATCACGAATATCACGTAATGGATTACTTAAAGCATCTAAGATATCATCTAAAAGATAAGTATCAATATTTAGCTTTTCTTTTAATGCAATTTTATTAGCTGTTTTAACTTTATTAATTACATCAGCACTACCTAATTCTAAAGGATTGATTTCTAATTCTTTCATAACTAAGTATGCTTTATCATAACTTTCTGGATGGATTGAAGTTTGGTCTAAAGGTTCAAATCCTGTAATACGTAAGAACCCAATTGCTTGTTCATAAGCTTTAGGGCCTAATTTTGGAACTTTTAAGATTTCTTTACGGCTCTTAAACATTCCATTTTCATCACGATATTTAACGATATTAGCAGCAATACCTTTATTTAATCCTGATACATACATTAATAAGTTTTTACTTGCAGTATTAACGTTAACACCAACCTTATTAACAGCTTCACTTACAACGAAGTCTAATGTTTCTTCTAATTTAGATTGAGTAACATCATGTTGATATTGCCCTACACCAATAGCTTTAGGTTCAATTTTAACTAACTCAGCTAATGGGTCTTGAATACGACGTGCAATACTTACAGCTGAACGTTCTTCAACGTTAAAGTCAGGGAATTCTTCTCTTGCTACTTCACTTGCTGAATAAACAGAAGCTCCAGCTTCGCTTACAATAACATAAGAAATTTTTAAGTTATTATTTTTAATTACATTAGCAATAAAGCTTTCTGTTTCTCTTGAAGCAGTACCATTACCAATAGCGATAATTTCTACTTTATATTTACTAATTAATCTTAAAACTGTTTTTTCACTCTTAATTACTGATTGTGGGTCAACACTTACACCTTTAGCAATTTCATTTGGATAAATCTTATCTTTTTCTAAGAATTTTCCTGTTTGATCAATAACAGCTAATTTACAACCTGTTCTAAACGCTGGGTCAACACCTAAAACAATTTTACCTTTTAAAGGTGCTTGAAGTAATAAGTTTTTAAGATTTAAACCAAAGATATTAATAGCTTGTGCTTCAGCTTTTTCCTTAAGTTCAGCTCTAATTTCTCTTTCAAGTGATGGGAAGATTAAACGTTTATAAGCATCAGCGGCACAGTCTTTTAATTCTTGATCAAATACACCACCAATAGTTCTTCCGATAACTTTACGATTCAAATATTCTAATGCTTCAGTCTTATCAAATTCAATTGAAACACTTAAGATATCCATAGCTTCAGCTCTGTTTAAAGCAAGCATACGGTGTGGTTTAATGTGTGATACTAATTCGCTGTAATCATAATAGTTTTCAAAAACTTTACCTTCATCTACAGCATTCTTTTTAATTTTAGAATTAATTGTACCTTTTTTGAAAATGTTAAAACGTAGGACTTTACGATAGTCTGCATTATCACTAATTCGTTCTGCAATAATATAAGATGCGTTTAAAATAGCGAATTCAACAGAAGGAACATTTTCGTTTAAGAATGGTTTACAAACATTATTTAAATATTCTTCTTTACTAGCTGCATCTACTGTTAATTCTTCATTTTTAACTTCTAAATTTAAACCAGCTAAAGCCTTAGCAAAAGCATTATTTTCCACAGTTTTTGGTTTTTCTTGTTTAACTCTTGGTTTTACTAATTTAGGATTTTTCATCATTAAATCAGCTAATGGTTCTAATCCTAATTTAATAGCTTCAGTAGCTTTAGTTTTCTTCTTTTCTTTAAATGGACGATATAAGTCTTCAATTTCAACTAACTTAGTAGCAGCTAAGATTTGTTCATTTAATTCAGGAGTTAATAACCCCTTTTCATCAATAAGACGAATAACATCCGCTTTTCTTTTTTCTAATGACTTAACATATTCATAGTTGTCTGAGATTGCCTTGATTTGTTCATCATTTAATGCACCTGTTGCTTCTTTACGGTAACGAGCAATAAATGGAACAGTACAACCATCAGCTAATAAATCTAATGTTGCAGTAACTTGTTTTAAAGTAATATTTAAACCAACTGCAATTTCTGTTAATTTTTCTTCGCTTAATAAATATTTGTCTTCCATAATTATTTTTCCTTTCTAACAAGTAAAAAATGCAGGAATATCCTGCATCTATTTTATTATCCAATAATGTCAGTTAATTTATTGTTGATTTCTTGGCGTGTAGTGATGATACCATCTTCAGCAATTTCATAAATACCATTTTCGTTAGTAATTACAAGTAAGTATGGATAACCTGAAGGTAATCCTTTATCACTTAAATATTCAAATGCACTAGCAGATGTATCTTTATTATCTTCAGCTTCTACATTTAAAACGTATAATGTATCAACTTTTGCATCAATACATGCATTTACTTTATCACTGATTTTTTCACCATTTGGATATGTTTCATAATCAGGTGAATAAACTAATACATAAATTTCGCCATTAACTTGGATATCAGAAATTGTGTATGGATTTAATACATCATCTAAATCTTCCCAAGTAATTAACTCTGCATCAGGATATTGTTCATCAAATGATTTTTCATCATCAGCATTGTTTAATCCAACTAAGTAGATAATAGTTAATACAATACCAGTAATAACAACGGCACTTAAGATACCGATAATAATCCAAGAACCAATATTAGATAATTTTTCTTTCTTTTTTGTTTCAATTCTTGCCATAAAATTAGCTCCTTTCAAGAACGGTCATTTAATATTATAAATGAAGGAGCTATTTTTAGCAAGTTTTATCTTCGTAAATAAACCTTTTTTTTACTCAGTTACAAACGAATTAGCTATTTGAGTAGCTTCTTCTAAAATAAAATTCTCATTATAGATGGTTACAAATAAATTTTCGTGGAAAAATGATAATGATTTTTCATTTAAAAATCCTACTCCACATTCTAAAATCATAACATCAGCAAACTCTCTACTAACTGTTAAAATGTCACTAACCTCTGTAACAATTGTCGATATTGTATAGATATTTTTATCTTTAGCGTAAGTAAACAAAGTATACTCTTCTTTAATAACTGATTTTTCTAATTCATAACCTTCTGGCATAAATGTCGGAACACATTCTTTAAGTTCAGCATTTAATACACCTTCAGCCATTTCAAGTTTAATTGTATTATTGATAACTTCAGCTTTAAAATCAGATGCTTTTAAATTTGGATTATCTTTAAAAGTATTAAAATCAACAGTTATTATTGGTGTTTGATTAGCATCATATATTACATTTGAAATTGGTTTATGTGTTTTTTTATCAAATGTTGTTTTTTGCGTTTTAAGTTTTGCGTTTGTTTTTGTATCAACATTACTAGTTATCGTATAAGAATCTTCGCTAGTGGTAAAACTAGATAAAGGATCATTTGTTATATCTTTAACAATTGATTGAATCAAATACGCATGACTTGAATTTAATGGCCAATCACTATTAAATTGGAACTGTTTATTTAGTGCGGGAGTTATAACAAAAACACCATCATTATTTTTAACAATTACTTGGACATTATTATTACTTTTATTTTGTAATCTAACTTTGTAATAATTTGGTTCAAGATAATCAACTGCGACATTAAAGGCGATATCTCCTTCAGTTTTTACAACTTTCATTTGTGCTTCTAAGCTATATTTTGTTAAATTTGAAGTATATTGGATTAACTCTTTTTTATAATCCTTGCTATCTTCTTTATCACAAGACGTTAAACAAAACAAAAACAAGACACAAATTAATATTTTTTTCATAGTCCACCCCATATTTCTAGTTAATAATATGTCTTTATTTCAAATATTATGTATCAATTACACCTTATTGAGAAAAAATAAAAAAAGAGGAGGTAATGATTGTGTCAATTATTCAAAAAGTTCTATTAGTAATAACAATAATCGGAGGTATCAACTGGTTATTAATCGGTATTTTCGATTTTAATCTTGTCCAATATATTTGTATGGATAATAAAGTTATAAGTAGAATTATATACTCAGTAGTAGGAATAGCTTCAATAGTAAATATTGCATTATTATTTTTACGTAACAACCATCATATAGATGAGTTCTAACAAGAAAAAAAGCCTTTAGCTAAACAATATTTTTAACTTAAGCGTTTAATATTGTAAATATACAAAAAAAGGAATAAAAACTCACTATAATAGAGGAATTAAACTTCTAAAATAGTGAGTTTTTTTATTTTTATGCATTATTAAAAAAATGAAATTAATATA
>JBGVOE010000112.1:0-44682 GCA_045126355.1 Anaeroplasmataceae bacterium
TGAAGCAAGAGGATTAGCAAACTGTAGAAGAGGCTATATGTTTGTAGCACATTCAAAAATATTGAAAAACGCTATATCAAAAGCAAGACTTTCAAAACCAAATAAAACAAAAGAACGAAGAGGGTTAGTCTTCGCTCTAGATTATTATTTAGCTTGAATTTAAAACTTATAAGTTGAACCGCCCATTGCCGAACGGCACGATGTGGTGGTGTGAGAGGGAAAGAAAGTTATTAATTTTTAAAAATAATTAATAATTTTCTACTCTACTCGATTTCCTATTTAATTTTTAATTGCTGGCAAATTTCACTTAAATTAAGTTTATGTTCAGTAAAATGCATATCAACTAAATCATCATCTTCATATCTTGGAATTATATGCATATGATAATGCATTACTGTTTGACCTGCGGCGCTTCCGTTATTATTTAAAAGGTTGATTCCTTTTATATTTGGAATAGTTTTTTGATAATGATTTGAAATTAATTTTACTACACTAAATAAATGTTTTGCTACCTCTAAATCTAAATCAAAGATGTTTTCATAATGGGCCTTTGGCATTACTAATGTATGACCATATGTTGCTTGTGATAAATCTAAGATAGCTAAGACTTTATCATCTTCATAAATTTTACTTGAATTAAATTCGCCACTAATTATTTTACAAAATACGCACATATTTGTTTCACCTCAAACTTATTATAACATAAGAGGGTGTTATTTTCCTAAAGTTTGTTGATATGGATAATAATAATTTATTTCTTCATCAAATGTAATGTAGTCTAAATAAATAGAAAGTAATAAGTATCTTATTCCTGTTTGAGGTTCACTTATTATTATATGATCTTTTCCTGCTGCCTCTAATTTTCCTTTAAATACTTTTGATCCCCATTGTGAGTTTTCAAAGTTCATATAAACACTTACCATTTTACCAAGATTTAATCTAAGAATATTTTCAATGTATGATTGTTCGTCTTGAAATTGTGGTTGTTGTGGTTGGGGTTGTTGATATAGTGGTGGGTAGTAAGGTTGTGCAAATTGTGGGAATTGATAATAGTTCATCATTTTCTTTCCTCCTTAATAACAGTTTTCGTTTCGGTCTGGTTCATAAAAACAGTGGCTTTTGTAATAGCCTACGTTATATTGACCATACCAAGTTACGCGGCATGCTTCTCCGAATGGATTGTAAAACCATAAAGAGCGTGTTGCCGGTGCAAATCTTTCTCCGTTTATTACTCTTTTCGCTAAAGTTTTATCAATATCTCTAGCTGCTTGATAGAAGTAGGATTTATGTGTTGCTTCAAATCCACCTGGAGATTGAAACACCATTCTCTCGATAGTATTAATGTTTTTAAAATCTAGGCATCTTGCTCTTACACGATTTATTCCGACATTTCCTACTAATAACATTCCTTTTTTACCATCACCTTCAGCTTCAGCTCTCATAAGTCTGGCTAAAAGTGCTAATTCTTTGTTTGTATATTTTACGACTGCGATAATATTCACCTCTACGACTATATAATATGTTTTAAAGAGTATTTTTATGACTGTTTAAACTTTACTTAGAAGTAATTTGAGTATATAATTAATACGGAAAGAGAGATGAATTATGATGGAAAAAATGGTTCCAGTAGGTATTAGCGCACATCATATCCACTTATCTAAAGAAGATTTCAATACATTATTCCCAGGACAAGATGATTTAACTTTCTTCAAAGAATTAAGTCAACCAGGGCAATACGCAGCTGTTGAAAAATTAGATGTTGTTAGCTTAGATCCTAAAGGTAAAGTGATTTCTGGTGTTAGAATTTTAGGTCCACTTCGTCCAGAAAGTCAAGTAGAATTATTAAGAAGTGAATGTACAAAATGTAAAATTAACGGTCCTGTTCGTTCTTCAGGAGATACTAAAGGAAGCGGCGCTGTTAAATTAGTTAACCCATTAAATGGTGCTGAAGTTATTTTAAATGAAGGTGTTATCGTTGCTGATAGACACATCCATTTATCATTAGAAGATGCAGAAAAATTTGGTATTGTTGATAGACAAGTTGTAAGTGTAAAAGTAGGCGGAAGAAAAGGCGGAATTATGAATGAAGTATTATGCCGTGTTAGTCCTAAATTTGCATTAGACTTCCATATCGATGTTGACGATGCTGCTGCATTTGATTTAAAACAAGGCGATTTAGTAGAAGTAATTTTATAAGAAATTTAAAGTTCAGTTGTAATATTTAACAATTGGACTTTTTATTTTAGACTTTTTGTTTATTTTTAAATATTTTAATTTGAAAACTTTATAAATATGTTATAATTGGATGTAAAGTTTATTTGAAAGAATGTGATTAAATGAAAAAGTATAATATTTCAAAAGCGAGCGAGCTTTTAGGTGTTAGTCCTCAAACTTTAAGAAACTGGGATAAAAATAATATTTTAAAACCATCAATAGTAATGGATAATGGATATCGTTATTATACAGATTGTGATTTAAATAATTATTTAAGTAAAGTTGAAGGAAAATATAGTTTTGAAAAATTAGAAAAGTCAAAAGTTTTTAGAGATCCTTTATATGGTAATATTACAGTTGAGTATAAACTATTATGGGATTTAATTGATACAAGAGAAGTTCAAAGATTACGTAGAATTCGTCAACTAAGTGGAGTATCTATGGTTTTTCATACTGCTGAACATTCGCGTTTTGGGCATGCTTTAGGAACTTATTATATTGCATATAGAATGTGTAATGAAGTAACTGATTTAAAAAATCAATTATCTGAATATGAAAAGATTGTATTTTTAGCTGCAGCCTTACTTCATGATGTAGGACATGGTCCATATTCACATGCATTTGAACATGTGTTTGGCCTAAAACATGAAATTATAACTTGTCAAATGATAGAAGATGAAAACACAGAAATTAATAAAGTCTTATCTAAATATCCATTTTTAGCTAATGATATTGCGGGTATTATTCGTCATGATGGAAAGTATCCTTTGATTGAATCTTTAATAACAAGCCAATTAGATGTTGATAGACTGGATTACCTAAATCGTGATGCACATTTTACAGGAGCGACATATGGAGTTGTTGATGTCGATAGATTAATTAGAATTATGAGAATTGTTGATGGTCAAATTTGTTATAATGATAAAGGTGTTCACGCTATTGAAAATTATTTAATGAGTAGATATCATATGTATTGGCAAATCTATTATCATCCAGTTGCTAGAAGTTATGAAATTATTTTAGAATCTGTTTATAAAAGAATTAAAGATTTAATCGTAGAAGGCAAAAAAATCGAAGCTGATGTTAAGAGTTTAATTAGTGTATTTAAAAACAAAGACTTAGAAGGCTATATTGATATTGATGATGCTTACGTTAACGGAATGATTAAACAATTAACTAAATCTCAAGATCATATTTTAAATGATTTATGTAATGCATTTATGAATAGAAGATTATTTAATTATATCCATTTAAAAGAGGGAGAAGAAAATACAATCTTACCTTCTTATTTAAATGATTCTATCCTATTAAACTATTATTATAAAGAAGATTATGTATCACAAGTAGCTTATTTAACATATATGAATTTTGGAAAAGATTATGATATTAATAATATTTTAATTAAAAAAGATAATGAATTAGTACCTTTAGAAGAGTTTTCTCCAATTGTTAAAGGCTTCCTTCATAGTGGTACTAAAAAGGAAACAAGAATCTTTTATGGAATTAAAGATAACGGGGTAAAACGATATGTATAATGAAGTTGTGGTAGTTGAAGGTAAAAATGATAAAGCACGTATCTTAGCCGTTTTTCCTAATTTAGAAGTTATAACTACTAATGGTAGTGAGATAAGTGAAGAAACTTTAGATTTGATTTATGAGTTATCTAAGAGTAATAAAATAATTTTGTTTTTAGACCCTGATTATCCTGGTGAAAGAATCAGAAATATAATTTTAAATAGAGTTCCTAATTGTTATAATGTATTTATTAAAAAGAGTAAGGCTATTGATGAAAGAAAACATAAAGTTGGTGTAGAACACGCAACTCTATCTGATATTAAAGAAGCGTTAGAACACTGTATTACTTTTAATGGTAATAAAGGAAATTTAACGATTGGTGATTTATATTCTTTAGGATTATTAGGAACTATAGAAAGTAGTAAAAAAAGAAAATATTTATGTAGTAAGCTTAACATAGGTAGTCCAAACGGAAAGACTTTACTTAAACGTTTGAACTTTATGAATTTAGAATATAGTGATTTGGAGGTAATACTTAATGAAGAAAATAGGGACAGTGAATAAGACTAGAGAAATCTTAGAAGAAAATGGCTTTTTTATGAAAAAGAAATTTGGTCAAAACTTTTTAATTGATCAAAATATTTTATCTGGGATTGTATCTAAGGCAGAGATTAATAAAAATGTAAATGTTATTGAAATTGGACCTGGGATTGGTTCTTTAACTGAACACTTATTAGAAAATGCCAATCATGTTATTTCATATGAAATTGATAATACTTTAATCCCAATTTTAACGAAACAATTCGCAGAGTATGATAACTTTACTTTAATCAATGAAGATATCTTAAAGGCGGATATAAAAAGTGATATTAAGAAATATTTTAATAACGATTATCCTGTTTATGTGGTAGCTAACCTTCCGTATTATATTACGACTCCAATTATCATGCATTTACTTGAAAATATACCTGAGATTAAAAGATATTCAGTTATGGTTCAGTTAGAAGTAGCTGATAGAATTGTCGCTAATAAAGGTGGTAAAGATTATAATAACTTAACAATCGCGATTGGTTATAGAGCGAAAACTTATAAAGCTATTAATGTTAGTAGAAATGTTTTTATGCCTAAACCAAATGTCGATAGCGCTGTTGTTATTTTTGATATTTATGATGAAAAACCTTATAAAGTAAGTAATGAAAAATTCTTCTTTGAACTTATTCGTAAGGCTTTTGCAAATAGAAGAAAGACATTAGTTAATAACTTAAATCAAGGTTATAATATTAGTAAAGAAGAAGCAGTTAAGATTTTAGAAGAAATGAATTTAAGTAGTACTATTAGAAGTGAAGCTTTAAGTATAGAACAATTCACTCTTCTTAGTGATATATTAGAAAAAAGGCTTAAATAAGCCAATAATATCTTTGCCTATCCTATTATAGTTTCTTTGAATATAATACATTGGTGAAGAAATGATTAAAATAAATGATTATGTAAGTAGAATATCATACAATCACGATATTATATTTAAAGTTATATCTATTAATGATAATAATGTTTTATTAGAAGGGTATGAAAAAAGGTTAGTGGCGAGTGCGGATATTTCTGATTTAGTTATTGTTGATAATATGAAAATATTAGAAAGTCAGAAAATTACTAACAACCGTATTAATGGTATAAAAAAGCTATCAAGATATAAAATGCATATGACAGGAAAGATTTTACATATTGATGCGGATAAAGATTATTTATCAAAATGTCTTAAGTTATATGAAGAGTTATCACTTCCTGCTTATGGTATACATATGAATGAGGCAAGTATTAAAAATCATATCCTAGATTTAATTGAACAATTAGATCCTGATATTGTGATTTTAACGGGGCATGATTCTTATAATAAACAAGGGTTAAAAGATTTAAAAAATTATCGAAATACAACTGATTATGTAGATGCTGTAAAAAAGATTAGAAAGCATTACAGTAAAGATCATATTTTTGTTTTTGCTGGTGCGTGCCAATCTAATTTTGAGGCTATTATGGCTAGCGGTGCTAATTTCGCATCAAGTCCTAAAAGAGTTAATATTGATGCATATGATCCTGCAATTGTAGCTATTAAAGCGGCGACTACTCCTTTTAATCAAATAATTGATATTGAGGAAATTAAGGATGTATTAGATTCAAAGAAAAATGGAATAAGTGGCGTTGAATCTTATGGTAAAATGCGATTGTTCTTATAAAAAATGAAGTGTGGTGTTATAAATGATAATGGAAAAAGCATACGCAAAACTTAATCTATCTTTAAAAGTCATTGGTAAGATGGATAATGGGTTTCATGAATTAGAATCGATTATGGTACCTATTTGTGATTTATATGATGAACTATATTTTGAAGAAAATGATTCTTATGATTTTAATGTTAGTGGGTTTGAAGTTAGTAATAATAGTGTTTTAAAAGCGGCTTATCTGTTTCAAAAAAAATATAACACTAAGGGAGCTAACATACGTTTGGTTAAACGTATTCCACTTGAAGCTGGACTAGCTGGAGGTAGTGCTGATTCAAGCGCAACCTTACGAGGTTTAAATAGATTATTTAATTTAAATCTATCATTAAAAGAACTTGAAGAATTAGCCATAGAATTAGGTAGCGATAATGTCTTTTGCTTATATAATAAAGCCTCTATTTGTACAGGCCGTGGTGAAAAATTAAATTTTATTGATTTTGATTTTGAATTTAATGTTTTATTAATTAAACCCAAATTTGGCCTACTTACAAAAGATGTTTTTAGTAATTTAAAGATTGCTAAAAATACTTGTGATATAAATTCTATTTTAACTGCCTTAAGAAATAATGATTTAAAATTATTAGATAATAGTATTTTTAATGATTTATTATCTAGTGCCTTAGAAATTGAACCTAGACTTATGTATATAAAGGGTGAAATTGAAAAACAATATAGTAAATGTCATATGAGTGGTTCAGGAACTACTTTATATGTTATTGGTGAAAAAGAGTTAAATTTAGATAATATTGAATACGTTTACCTAAATAAACATTTAATAAAAAATACCGTAAATGATTGAATAAAAGAATATAAAGGTTTATAATTTTAATATAATTAAAATTTGTAGTTTAAGGAGTAAGAAATATGCCAGAATTATTAGGAAAGAAAATCAAATTATTCACATTATCTTCTAACCGTGAATTAGCACAAGAAATCGCTGAATCAATTGGTGTTGAATTAGGAGAATGTGAAGTTAAAAGATTTATGGATGGAGAAATTAATGTATCTATTAAAGAAACAGTTCGTGGACATCATGTATTTGTAGTTCAACCAACAACTAACCCAGTAAATGAACACTTAATGGAATTATTAATTATGTGTGATGCATTAAAACGTGCAAGTGCACAAAGTATCAACTTAATTATCCCTTATTATGGATACTGTAGACAAGATCGTAAGAGTCGTAGTAGAGAGCCAATCACTGCTAAATTAGTAGCTGACTTATTACAAAGCGCAGGAGCTTCTAGAGTTATTGCTATGGATTTACATGCACCTCAAATTCAAGGTTTCTTTAATATTCCAATCGATAACTTCTTAGGTTTACCAATTCTAGTAAATTATTTATTAGATAAAAAATTAGAAGATGTTGTTGTTGTTTCACCTGACCATGGTGGAGCTGTTAGAGCTAGAGAATTTGGTAAAGTATTAGAAGCACCAATCGCTATTATCGACAAACGTCGTCCTGAACCAAATAAGGCAGAAGTAATGAATATTATCGGTGATATCAAGGGTAAAACTTGTATTATTGTAGACGATATTTGTGATACAGCTGGTACATTAGCGGCTGCTGCTAGAGCATTAATTGCTAATGGAGCTAAAGAAGTTTATGCTGCATGTACTCATGGTTTATTAAGTGGACCTGCAGTTTCTAGAATCGTTGATTCTCCAATTAAAGAAATGATTATTACAAATACTGTTAGATTACCTGAAGAAAAAAGACATGAAAAAATTGTTCAACTTTCAGTTGGAACACTATTAGGTCATGGTATTTTAAAAATTCTTTCTGACGAACCTCTATCTGGTTTATTTACTTACAATTACGATAAAGATAAAAGAGAACTATTATAATAGGTGATTTATATGAAATTAATTGTTGGACTAGGAAACCCTGGGAAACAATATGAATTAACTAGACATAATGTTGGTTTTATATGTCTAGATGCATTAGCAGAAAAATATAACTTAGTGTTTAAAATGGACTCTTCCTTTAATGCTATGGTAGCTATAGCTAATATTGGCGGAGAAAAATGTGTTTTTGTTAAACCTCAAACATATATGAATTTAAGCGGAGAAGCAGTTGGGAAAATCTTAAAATATTATAAAATTAACTTAACTGATATGTTAGTTATTTATGATGATATGGATATTTCTATTGGTGCCTTACGCTTAAGAGAAAAGGGAAGTGCTGGCGGACATAATGGAATTAAAAACATTATTGCGCACGTAGGAACTCAAGAGTTTAAAAGAATCCGTGTTGGTATTTCTTCAAAAGCTAATATTGACGCTAAAGATTATGTTTTAGGTCGTTTTAGTAAAGAAGAACAAATAACACTAAATTTATTAAAAGATAAAGTAGTAGATGCTACTTTGGAATTTATTAGCGGTAAACCATTTGTAATTACAATGGGTAATTATAATGGAATTTTAATATAAAGAAGCTGATAGAAATGATTTTAGACTATTTATCACGAAATTTTAAGTTTGCTGATGTATTAAATGACAAAGTAACTAGAATTTCAAATAGCAACCAAAATTTTAATATTTATCAAATCGCATCCGACTATTTAAAAAATAATCGGATGATTTTTGTCGTCCTGCCAACGTTATTTGATGCGCAAAAATATTATGATTCATTAATAAATCTTTTAGATGAAGATAATGTTTTATTTTATCCTGTAGATGATATGGGTCTTGCTAGTTTATTTATTTCATCTAATGAATTTAAATATGAAAGAATTAATACAATCATTTCTTTACTAGATAATAAACCTAAAGTTGTTGTTACAACAGCTAATGGTGTGATGTATAAAAACTTAAATAAAAAGGTATGGGAAGAAAGCGTCATTAAGTTTAAAGTTGGCGATACATATAAAATTAGTGACATTAGAAATATATTAATTAAATTTGGTTATGTATGTAAAAGTAGTGTTACTTCTACGGGAGAGTTTTCTGTAAGAGGTAGTATAATTGATTTATTTCCACTTAATTATGATAACCCAGTTCGTCTAGATTTTTTCGATGATGAATTAGAGACGATTAAATTATTTAGCGCTGAAACTCAAAGAACGATATCTAAAATAACAGAAGTTACACTTTCTCCATTAATTGAATTACTTTATACTGATGAAGCGGCTAAGAATGTTATTAGTATTTTAAAGAGAGAAATTAATGAAGCTAGCCCTACTGAAGTTGATTTAATATATAAAGATATTAATAAGATAGAATTAAGAGTAGAAGTGGAAACTATTCAAAATTATATTGATTTGTTTTCAGACTCATCTACTATCTTAGACTTTGCCGATAACAAGATGGTCTATGTTATAAATGAAGATAAAATCAACGCTTTAATTACTAAGACATTTGAGGATATATATAAACATTATGATACAATTAATTCTAATGTAATAAGAAAATATTTGACGTTTATAGAAGATGAAAATTTATTTACAAAATATAATGTTAAATATATTGATTCATTAGTTGAACATAAAAATTCATATCATGTTAATGTTGAAGAGATAGCGAACTTTTATGGTAATTTTTCACTTCTTGTTAAGGATATTACAAAAAGATGGCATCAGACTTATGTAATAGTAAATATTAATTCAGCTGACAGGTTAAAAAGATTTAAAGAGTATTGTTTAGAAAATATGATTAAATATCAAACAGTATCTGATTTATCATATTTAGATTATGACTGTATTAATATAGTAAATAATGAATATATTTTAGCTTTATCAATACCAGAAAGTAATATATATATTTTAAGTGAAAATGTAATATATTCTAGTAGTGTAGAAAAGACGAAAATCCGCTACAAATCAACGTTTTATGAAGCTAAGAAGATTTCCAAATACGATGAATTATCACCAGGTGATTATGTAGTACACGCAAATCATGGAATAGGTGTATATGACTCAATTAAGATGATGGAATTAAGCGGAGTTAAACGTGATTATATTAAAATTAATTACGCTGGAACAGATTCATTATATATTCCAATTGAACAACTAAATTTAATTAAAAAATATAGTGGCGCGGCTGGAACTGCTCCACAACTAACAAAATTAGGATCTGGTTCATGGAATAAAGCAAAACAAAAAGTAAAAGAAAAAGTATTAGAATTAAGTAAAAAATTAATTGAACTTTATGCTTTAAGAGAAGAAGCCTCTGGGTATCAATTTAGTCCTGATTCAACAGAGCAAGCTATTTTTGAAGGTGAGTTTTTATATGATGAGACTCCTGACCAAATCATGGCAATTAACCAAGTGAAAAAGGATATGGAATCACCTCGTGTTATGGATAGACTTATATGTGGTGATGTTGGTTTTGGTAAAACAGAGATCGCACTTCGTGCTTCTTTTAAAGCAGTTATGGATGGTAAACAAGTTTGCTACCTTGCTCCAACTACAGTACTGACTCGTCAACACTATCATACCTTTAAAAACAGAATGGAAAAGTATGGTGTTAGAGTAGAACTTTTAAATCGTTTTGTTAGTACTAAAGAAAAGAATCAAATATTAAAAGATTTAGCATTTGGAACTGTTGATGTTTTAATTGGAACACATCGAGTTTTAAGTGATGATGTGAAATTTAAAGATTTAGGATTATTAATTACCGATGAAGAACATCGTTTTGGAGTGATGCACAAAGAAAAAATTAAAGAGTTAAAAATCAATGTTGACTCATTAATGTTAACAGCAACTCCGATTCCAAGAACACTTCAAATGTCTTTGATTGGAATTAAAGAGTTATCAATGATTGAAACTCCTCCTAAAAATCGTTACCCTATTCAAACATATGTTACACCACGTCATGATGCGATTGTGGCTGAAGCGATTGAAAGGGAACTTCTTCGTGGTGGGCAAGTATTCTATCTATATAACTACACAGAAGATATTTCTGATGTGATGGTTAAGATTAGTAAAATGGTTCCTGAAGCTAAGGTATGTTATGCTCATGGTAAGATGGAAAAACATAAGTTGGAAAATATCATTAGTGATTTTATTGATCATAAATATGATGTATTAGTTTCAACTACAATTATTGAAACAGGTATCGATATTCCTAATGCGAATACTTTAATTATTCATGATGCGGATAAATTAGGACTATCACAACTTTACCAAATTCGTGGTCGAATTGGTAGAAGTGATAGAATTGCTTATGCATATTTAATGTATGAAGCTAGAAAAGTATTAACTACTGAGGCTGAAAAACGTTTAGAAACAATTAAAGAATTTACTGAACTTGGTAGTGGATTTAAGATTGCAATGCGAGATTTGTCAATAAGAGGCGCCGGAGATTTATTAGGTTTAGAACAATCTGGTTTTATTAACAGTGTTGGTATTGATATGTATATGCAAATTTTAGATGAAACTTTAAATGAATTAAAAGGTGAAAAAGGCAAGAAGGAAACTATGACTTCGTTGGGAAGTAAAGTTATTTCTAACCGTTATATTCCAGATGGATATAATCTTTCTGAAGATATAAAAATTGAACTTCATAATAAAATTGCCTCTATTGAATCGCATGAAGATTTAGATAATTTAAAAGTTGAAATTATAGATCGCTTTGGTTCTTTAGATGAAGACTTACTTTTATATATGTATGAAAAATTATTCTATAGTCTTTGTTCTAAGATAAAAGTAGAAAAGGTGGATATTAAGCCAAAATTACTTACTTTAACATTGTCTGAAGAAAAGAGTCAAATCGTTGATGGAGAGTATTTTTATAAGACAGCTTATTCTTTAAGTAATAATTTTATTTTAAGTTATCATGACCGTAAGATAAATATAACTTTAAAGACTAGTAGTGATAAAAAAAGTTGGTTAGTATTAATTTGCGAATATTTAGCAAAGATTGTATAAATTAGTATTATTTGTCAAAAATATTACTGGTGATATTTATGAAAGAAACTGGAATATTAAGACGAATAGATGAATTAGGTAGAATTGTCGTTCCGAAAGAAATCAGAAAAAAACTTAAAATCAGAGAGGGAGATAACTTAGATATTTTTGTTAGTGAAGATAATGTTATCCTAAAAAAATATAGTCCCTTAAATGATTTAGAAGCAATTTTATCAGTCTTATTAGATGCCTATAAAAAGATTTATAACGTTAGTATTGTTGTGGCTGATTTAACGAAGATTATTGCCTCTACAAAAGCTGAAATTAAAGTTGATGAAAAACTTGAAGAAGTATTTGTTGAGTTAATTAATCAAAAAGAAGAACTTCAATTTAATAAAAGTATGAGTGTGATGATTACAGAAAGTTTTAAGAGTAATCATAATCTTATAATTAAACCGATACTGATTTATGGCGATTTATTTGGGTGTGTAATTTTATTTAGTGAATTTGACTCAATTAATAATCAAAATGAAGCGTTAAATCTTATTCATTATTTCTGTACTGAATATATTCAATTATAAAAAACTGTATATTACAGTTTTTTATTTTTATATATGTATAATTATAAATTTTTTGTATTAATTTTTTTATATATTAAAAAATTATTTATAGTTTCGTTTGTTGTATTTAGCCGTTATTAATGGTATACTTATAGAGTCCTTAAAAATCGTAGTTATAGTGGAGGTAAAATTATGAATAAATTTGACGTTATTATTGTTGGAGCTGGTCCAGCAGGAATTTATTGTGCTTATGAATTAGTAGAAAAAGATCCTAATTTAAAAGTTTTATTAATTGAAAAAGGAAATGACATTTATAACAGAAGATGTCCTGTTTTAGAACATAAAGTAGCTAAATGTCCAATTGTTAGAGGAGTTAGTGGTTGTCAACCTGCATGTTCAATTACTGATGGTTTCGGTGGAGCAGGTGCTTATTCAGATGGTAAGTTTAATATTACTTCTGAATTTGGTGGTTGGATGACTGACTATTTAGACCCATATTTAGTTGAAGATTTAATTAAGTATGTTGATAATATTAACTTAAAGTTTGGTGCGACTACTCAAATTACAGACCCAGATACTCCTGAGGTTTTAGATATTGAAAAACGCGCTATCGCAGTTGGGTTAAAATTATTACGTGCTAAAGTTAGACACTTAGGTACTGAACAAAACTTAGAAATTCTTAAAAAGATTTATCATCATTTAGAAGAAAGAATCACAATGGTTTTCAAAACTAAAGTTACAGAAGTTATGATTGAAGGTAACACGATTAAAGGAATTAAGACTGCAAATGATGAATATTATGCAGATAAAGTGGTATTAGCTGTTGGACGCGATGGTGCAAAATGGTTAAGTGATGTTTGTACATCTAATGGAATTAGAATGTCTAATAACCAAGTTGACGTTGGTGTTCGTGTTGAAACTAACGACATTATTATGGAAGAAATTAACAAACACTTATATGAAGGTAAATTCTTATACCGTTCTAGTGTAGGTACAACTGTTAGAACTTTCTGTAGTAACCCTAGTGGACATGTTGTAGTTGAAAACCACAGTGGTATCATGTTAGCTAATGGACATGCTTATAATGATCCAAGCCTAGGTTCTCGTAATACAAACTTTGCACTTTTAGTTTCTCATAAATTTAGTGAACCATTTGATAAACCAAATGAATATGCTTCAGAAGTATCTCGTTTAGCTAATCAATTATCAATGGGTAGTGTAATTATTCAAAGATATGGTGATTTAAAACGTGGTAGAAGAAGTAATAAAAACCGTATTTCAGAAGGCTTTGTAATTCCAACATTAAAAGAAGCTGTTCCTGGTGATTTAGGTTTAGTTTTACCTTACAACACTATGAAATCAATTATCGAAATGGTTGAAGCATTAGACCATGTTACTCCAGGTATTGCTAGTGATCATACATTATTCTATGGTGTTGAAGCTAAATTCTATTCAGCTCGTCCTGAAGTAAATGATAAATTTGAAACTAAGATTAACGGTTTATATGTAGCTGGTGATGGAGCTGGTTTAACTAGAGGTTTAGCACAAGCTGAAGCTAACGGTGTATGGGTAGCTAGAGATATCGTTTCATCTTTAGAAAAATAATTTTATGGAAAAAGAAAAGATATTAGTATCTGCGTGTTTTGTATCAGAAGGATATAAATATAGCGGTGGAGCAAATATAAATGAAAAAGTTTTAAAGTTAAAAGAAAAATATGATTTCATTTTAATTTGTCCAGAAGTCTTTGGCGGACTTCCTACACCAAGAGTTCCTTCTGAAATAATTGGTGATAAGGTTATTAACAGTGTTGGGGAAGATGTTACTTTAGCCTTTCATAAAGGAGCAGATATGGCATTAGAACTTGCTAAAAAACATAACTGTAAGATTGCAGTTTTAAAAGCGAAGAGCCCATCATGTGGAAAAGGGTATATATATGACGGGTCTTTTACACATACTACTACTAGCGGTAACGGTGTAGCGGCTAAACTATTAATGGATAACGGGATAGTTGTTTACACTGAAGATGAAGTAGATAATTTATAAAAAAAAGAAGGGATTACTAATGGTGATAAATGAAAGAAAAATTCAATCACCAATTAAAATTGTTTTAAGAGTTATTGTTGCGTTAATATTAGTAGCATTACAAATAGCTATTTATTGGTTATTGTTTGTTGGTAGTTTTGAACTTCCATACATTTATTTAATATCATGGGTTTTAAGTATTATTTTAATAATTCGCTTATATAATAGTAACGATAATGTTTCATATAAAATTTTATGGACTGTTATTATCTTACTTTTTAGTGGTACAGGACCACTACTTTATATTTGTTTTGGTAATGGGAATAATTTACCTAAACGTAAGTATAAAAAGATTAGTGGTTATTTACAAAACGAGATAGATATTAAAGATACAATTGAAAAAATCAAAAATGAAGATAATTTATCATATCGATTATCTTTATTTTTACATAGAACAACCGGCTTATATCCATCTAAAAATCAAGGAGAACAATTTTATAGCGATGGCGCATTATTGTTCAATGAAATGATTAAAGCGATAGATAAAGCTAAAAGATATATTTTCTTAGAATATTTTATAGTCGCGAGCGGAGCGATGCTAGATGAATTAATTCTTCATTTAGAAATGGCTTCAGCGCGTGGTGTTGAAATTAAATTTATATACGATTATGTTGGATGTAATGTTCCAAAGGTTTTAAGTAAGAGCGATTTAGAAAGATTAGAAGATATTCCTAATTGTCGTGTTGCTTCATATAATCCTCCAGGAATTACTTTAAACTTAGGTATTAATTACCGTGACCATCGTAAGATTTTATTAATTGATGGCGATTGTGCTTTTGTTGGTGGAATAAATATTGCTGATGAATACATTCATAAAAAAGACCGTTTTGGTTTTTGGCGTGATAATGGTATGAAAATAATGGGTGAAGCTTGTTATAACTATTTGATCTTATTTGCTAAAAACTGGTATATGAGTACTAATGAAAAATTAGAAATAGAAGCGTATAAATCAAAAGAAGTCTTTGCTGATTTAGATGGTTATGTTTTTCCATTTGGTGATGGACCACATAACAAATTAAATCCTGCATATGATATATATTTAAAATTAATTGAAAATGCTAAGGAATGTATTTATATTTCTACACCATATTTAATTATTGATAATGTATTTTTAAAGGCGATAGCTAATCAAGCTAAAGCTGGTGTTGAAGTAATCTTATTAGTTCCTGAGGTTGCTGATAAAAAGTTAGTATATTTAATGACTGAAAATAACTTTACCGAAATTTTAAATGCAGGTGGAAAGATTTATAAGTTTAAAGGCGGATTTAATCATGCAAAGACTATGGTTATTGATGATGATTACGCTATAGTAGGAACTGTTAATATTGATTACCGCAGTATGTTTTTACATTTTGAATGCTGTAATTTATTAATGAAGACAAAAAGTGTTAAAGAAATTAAAAAGGATTTTTTACAAACTTTAACTAACTCTTTGGAAGTAGATTTAGAAGTGAATAAAAAAAGGAATCCATTTAAAAGATTATTAAGTTTCTTCCTATCAATTTTTGGACCCTTATTTTAAAGGAGATATCATGTGGGGAAAATAAAACAGCTGTATGTTGTTTTGTATTTTGTTTTAAATGTTTTAGTTACATATTTAGTCACTTTAGATTATTTTAATCCAAATATTGTTTCGTTTAAATTACCTTTTATAAATCACGTGTTTTGTGTTATAGGTAATTTTGCGATATTATTACTTTTGTTATTTATAGGCAAGTGTCTTTTTAAAAAAGAGCGTTGCCTATTTAAATATATTATTACCACTTCATTTCTTTTAAATTTCTTTGTATTTTTAATTGGATATTTTACAAGAAATTTTAAAGCGATGTTATCATTTCATAATTTAACCTTATTTAGAAATCCTGATGCGGGTTTTGCAAAACAAATTGTAATTGACGGGTTAGGTGAAATGTTAAGAGGATGGCAACTTTTATGTTTCATTCCTTTTATTGTCTTACTTTTGTTCTATTTACTAATAAGAAGAAAAGTAGGAGAAGTTAAACATTATCGAATAAGATTTTTATTTATATTGTTGTTAACTTCATTAATTTTATCTGCATCTAGCATTATGTATTTTAATATAGATGTTAATAAGAACTGGAAGTTTCGAAGTGAATATTCTTTATATGGAGTATCTACTTGTGGAATTTATAATTATTATTTTTCTGAACTAGTATTAGGGATGGATTATAATGAAGAGTATTATTTGAAAAGTAAAGAAAGTAGTAGTGATTTATCTTTATATAATAAACCAAATCAAGATTATGGTGTTTTGGCTGGTATGAATTTATTTGTTATTCAAGCTGAAGCATTATCTAGTTTTGTTATTAATTTAGAAAATGATAATAAATTAATAACACCTTATTTGAGTAGTTTGTTATTAGAAGATGATGTATTTTTCTTTCCAAATGTTAATACAGTTGTTGGAATGGGAAATACTAGTGATGCGGAGTTTGCGTTTAATACTGGTTATTATCCTTTAGGGGATTTAACGATTGTATGGGAAGCAAAAGATAGACTCTTTAAAATTGGAAGTTTACCAAAGATGTTTAAAGATTATATCTGTTATGCTTATAACCCAACTATTGAAGGCTTTTATGCTCATAAATATGTTTTTGAAAACCTATATAACTTTAATGAATTTAAAGGTTTTGAAACTCATAATAAGTTATATCCGTATGAAAAAAACACTAATATGTATTTACAAAAAAAGTGGGTTAGTGATGAAGCTATCTTAAATTTAGCTTTAGCAGATAGTAAAAAAGTTTTAGGTAAGAATAAAAATTTTTACGTGTTTGCTCAAACGATTACCCCACATTATCCCTTTGTGGATTTAGATTATTATAAAGAATTTGATTGTTATGATTTTAAAAACTTGGATAAAAAGTTTAATAATTATCTTAATCAAATTCATTATATAGATAAAGTGTTGTATGATTTTTTATCAATTGGTAAAGAAGAATTAGAAAACACTGTATTCCTTATTTATGGTGATCATGGAAACACATTACCTAAAGAAGGATTTGAGGAGGTATTGGGCCGTAAGTTAACTGATCTAGATTACCGAAAATTATTGTTAGAAATACCAGTAATTATTTATGATCCTAGTGGGAAATTAACAAATTATTTAAGTGTTAATGAAATAGCTGTTGATTATAAAAGAGTGTTAAGTCAAATTGATTTATTTCAAACAGTTGGTAGTTTATTTTCTTTAGAAAGAGAAAATCATTTAGGTGTTAATATCTTTAGTAATAATAAATCTTTTGTTGTTGAACCTAAAGGGTTAGATATTATTACAGATGATTTCTTTTATAGTATGAAAAATGCTCAATATGAAATTTATAGTGATATTAGTTATTTAGAAATGATTAATGAAGTTAGTAAAATAAGTGAATTTAAATTAGCTAACGACATATATTTAACTAAAAAAATAAATAACTAAAAAGGATAAATATAAATGATTATTGACTTAATATGTACCATAATTTTAGGTATTGTTGAAGGTATTACAGAGTGGTTACCAATAAGTAGTACCGCACATCTTATCTTAACCTTAAATGCATTTGATAGTTTACTTAGTAGTGATACTATCTTTACCGGTGATTTTAAATTAATGTTTGATGTTGTGATTCAGTTAGGTGCGGTTATTGCCGTAAGTATTATTTATTTTAAAAAGCTTTATCCGTTTAAATATAACGATAAAGAATATAGTAAAAAAGATAAATTTAACATTTGGGGTAAAGTTATTATAGCTTGCGTGCCAATGGTTATTTTAGGTCTTTTATTAGATGATGTTGTTAGTAGTTATTTTTATAATCTTTTAACAATATCAATTACTTTAATTGTCTACGGAGTATTATTTATAATAGTTGAAAACTATTGTAATAAGAAAGATAGAAAATTAGTTGAAATAACAAATTTAAAAACTACTAATGCCTTAGCTATCGGATTTATTCAAGTTTTATCAATAGTGCCAGGAACAAGTAGAAGTGGGGTTACGATTATCTTTTCTAGACTCTTTGGTCTAAGTAAGAAAGCTAGTACAGAATACTCCTTTTTCCTATCAATTCCAATTATTTATGGAGCGTCTTTGTATAAACTAGTTAAGTATTTGTTAGTTTTTCAAATAAGTCTTAAAGAGATAATTATTCTTTTAATTGGAATGCTTGTGGCTATGGTTGTTAGTTTATTTGTTATTAAGAAGTTATTAGATTTTATAAAAAAATATAGTTTTAAAATTTTTGGGTTTTACCGAATAATTTTAGGTATTATTATTTTAATTATGTACTTTAGTTAGAAGGAGTTGGCGATATGTTTAAAATTAAAGGATCAGATAGTAAGAAACTTTCAAATAATATCTTAACCCTATCGCAAGTTGCGGCTATGGCTAAGAAAAATAATCCTGATGTTATTAACGCTACAATTGGTATGTTTAATAATGAGGATGATGAATTTTATACTTTTAAATCTGTTAGCCAAGTATTAAAGAATGTTTCTAATTATGATGCTTTCTCTTATGCTGATACTAGTGGCGGAGAAGGTTATCAACAAGCCATCTTAAAATGGGTTTTTGGTGATTATCTATCTTCATTTAAATCTACTCATCATATTGGTGTTATTGCTACTCCAGGTGGGTCTGGGTGTATCGCTACTACATTTGAAAACTATTTAAATAAAGGTGATAATGTCTTGGTTCCTTCTGTAATGTGGGAAACTTATATCACTATGGCAAAGGAAAGAGAATGTGGTGTTTTAAGATATGACCTTTATGATAGTGATAATAATTTTAATCTTAGTGATTTAAGAAGTAAAATTTTAGAACTTATGAATAAGCAAGAAAGTATTATTTTAGTAATTAATGACCCATGTCATAATCCAACAGGCTTTTGTATGAAAGACAGTGATTATGATGCTTTGGTTGATTTACTTAATGAATATGATTATCCATTTGTGTTATTAATGGATATTGCTTATTTTGACTTTTATGATTGTGACCCAAATATTATTAGAAGTCGTTATCATAAATTAAGTAGACTTAATCGCAATGTTTTAATTAATTTTGCGTTTAGTGGTTCTAAAACATTTGGTTTATATGGACTTAGAATTGGCGCTAGTATTTTATTAAGTAAAGATGCTTTAGATATCGAAAACTTTAATAATGTAATTAGTTTTACTGCTAGAAGTAATTGGGGAAGTTCTTCAAAATTAGGAATTTCAGTTATTACTAAGTTAGTCTTAGACCCATACTATTATGAGATGTTTAAAGATGAAGTTAAAGATGTAGCTATTATGTTACAAAGAAGAAGCAGTGTTTTTATTAATGAAGCTAATAAGGTTCGGTTAGAATTATTACCATATGAAAGAGGCTTCTTTGTATGTGTACCTTCTAAAGATCCTGTAGCTTTAATGAATAAATTACATGATGAAGATGTTTATGTTGTTGTGACAAAAACTTGTATTAGAGTTGCTTTATGTGCGATAAGTGAAGAAGAAGCGAAAAAATTACCAAGTATTATTTTAAAAGTTAAAAAAGAGTTGGAGGAGTAAAAAATGAAAACAGATTTAGAAATTGCTTATGAAAATGAGATGGAGTTAATTACAAAAGTTGCAGAAAAGGCAAATATTAGTGATGAATATTTAGAAGCTTACGGAAAATATAAAGCTAAAATTAGTTTAGATATTTTCGATTCTTTAAAAGAAAAAAAGGATGGAAAAGTTATTTTAGTTACTGCAATTAATCCAACTAAAGCTGGTGAAGGTAAATCAACTACTACAATTGGTTTAGCTGATGCCTTAGCTCATATTGGTAAAAAGAGTATGGTTGCCTTACGTGAACCATCTTTTGGACCTGTTTTAGGTATTAAAGGTGGAGCCGCTGGTGGAGGGTATGCTCAAGTTCAACCTATGGAAGATATTAATATGCATTTTACAGGTGATATGCATGCGATAACTACTGCTAATAATGCAATTAGTGCTATTATTGATAATCACCTTCATCAAGGAAATGAATTAAATATTAATCCTGAAAAAATTGTTTGGAAAAGATGCTTAGATTTAAATGACCGCGCATTAAGAGAAGTTACTGTTGGTCAAGGTCCTAAAAGTAATGGTGTAGAAAGAAAAGATGGATTTAATATTACTGTAGCTAGTGAAATTATGGCTATCTTATGTTTAGCTACAAGTGTTGAAAACTTAAAAGAAAGAATTGCGAATATTGTAGTTGCTTATAATATGAACGATGAGCCTGTTAAAGTTAGAGATCTTGGATGCCAAGGTGTAATTACTTTAATTTTAAAAGATGCAATTAAACCAAACTTATGTCAAACTCTATATCATACTCCTGCTTTAATTCATGGTGGACCATTTGCGAATATTGCTCATGGATGTAACTCAATTATTGCGACTAAGATGGCTATGAAATTAGCTGATTATGTTGTTACTGAAGCTGGATTTGGTGCTGACTTAGGTGCTGAAAAATTCTTAGATATTAAATGTCCTATGGCTGGTATTAAACCAAGCTGTGTTGTTATTGTAGCTACTATTAGAGCACTTAAAATGCATGGTGGAGCGGCTGATTATACAGTTGAGGATTTAGCCGCTTTAGAAAAAGGTATGGAAAACTTAGCTAAACATATTGAAAATATTACTAAATATAAATTACCATATGTAGTAGCTATTAACCGTTTCCTATCAGATACAGATGCTGAAATTAAGATGTTAGAAGATTGGGCGATTGCCAATAATCATACAGTTAGTTTATCTGAAGTATTTGCTAAAGGTGCGATGGGTGGCGTTGATTTAGCTAATAAAGTGGTTGAAACTATTGAAAAACATGATGGTTATAATACATATGAAAAATTATATGATTATAATGAAAGAATCGAGACTAAGATTGAAACAATCGCTAAAGAAATTTATGGAGCTGATGGTGTAGATTATACTGATGCAGCTTTAGCTCAATTAGCTGATTTTTATCGTTTAGGTTATGATAAGATGCCTATTTGTATGGCTAAAACACCAAACTCTTTAACAGATGATGCTAAAGTTATGGGAAGACCTAAAGGCTTTAGAATTACTGTTAAAGAATTAAGAGTATCAACTGGTGCTGGATTTGTTGTAGTATTAACTGGTGCGATTATGACAATGCCTGGTTTACCAAAAGTACCACAAGCCTTAAAGATGGATTATGTTGATGGAAAAGCAATAGGCTTATTTTAGGAGTGAGATTTTATGAGGGCTGATAAAACATTTTTAATAAATTTTACTAATGGGGGATTCAACCAATATCATAATGATATTTTAAAAAGAGTTGTTGATGATTATTTAGAGTCACACCCAGACCTACTTTTGGATAAAATCATTAATGATTCTGATTTAACAAAAGTTATTTTAGAAGTATTAGCTAACGATTTAACTAATGTTATTAATCCAAACGGTTTATATCATATTGTTGAAAGTATCTATGACTTTTGGCGTGATTATAAAAGATACTTATTTTCTGATTTAAGCGTCTCTTATGTTATTAATGAAACTAACTTCCATGATATCTTTAATAACTTTAATAGAATGGTATTAGATATGTATCGTAGAGTTTGCTTAAATTTAGGAGTTAAGTTTAATATCATGCGCGAACTTCCTGCGGGAGGGAATGCTTTTATCTTATTAAATAGAACTAATCATTATGTCTATAATGAGTTAAAAGATATTCCTGTGTTACATAGTATTGTTTTTAGACCACCATTTGTAGTTAACTCTAAGTCAAATAAACGTAAGGGAATTTTCCCAATTATTGATACAAATCCTGTAGAAGAATTAGATAAAGAAGGTTTTTATTGTTACCCTATTTTAGTTGGTAAAAAACGCGTGTTTGTATATTTTAAAGATCGATATATGTCTTTAGCCCTAGCATTATCAAATCTTTTTGAGCACGATGATGAATATAAAAATAATAAACCTGACATCATTATCTTATTTGGTTCTAATACTAAAGAAGGTATTTATTATGATAGTTTAAATGATGTACATGTAGCATCTTTGATCGAACGTGATGAAATTGATTACTTTGGTTACATGAAAAAGATTATCTTAACAGCTTATAATATCGAAATGATTAGTGTTGGAGGACTTCCTATTCATGGAGCTTGCGTAAGCTTAACATTAAAAGATCACCGCCAAAAAAACATCATCTTAATTGGTGATAGTGGAGCTGGTAAGAGTGAAACACTTGAAGCATTAAGACAAGTAGCTAGTGATTATGTTGTTGATATGACTACTATCTTTGATGATATGGGAACTCTTTTAATTGAAGATAATGTTATGAAGGCATATGGAACTGAAATTGGTGCCTTTGTTAGAACAGACGATTTAGAAAATGGTTATACATATAAAGTATTTGACCGTGCAATATTTATGAATCCAAGCCTATCTAACGCAAGAATTGTTTTACCAATTTCTAGTTATGATGATATTACTACAGGGGTCAATATTGACTATATTTTATACGCAAATAACTATGAAGAAAGTGCTAATAAAATAAGATTATTTGATAATATTGCCTCTGCACTTGAAGTGTTTAAAAAAGGTGCGAGAGTTGCTAAAGGAACAACTGGTGAAACTGGCTTAGTTACAACGTTTTTTGCCAATCCTTTTGGACCTGTACAACTAGAAGAAGAAACAAATGTTTTATTAGATAAGTACTTTAAATATTTCTTCGATAATAATATTAAAGTTGGTGAAATATATACTGGATTAGCGTTAGAAAATGGAGCGGAAAATCCAATATATGCAGCCACTGAATTACTTAAAAAACTTAAGGAGGACTAGCTTATGGCTATCGTTATAAGTGGAAAAGAATTAAGTGTAGAATTAAAAGACGCAATGCGTGATGAAGTTTTAGACTTAGTAGAAAAATATGGTAGAGCTCCTCATTTAGCAGTTGTATTAGTTGGTAATAATCCAAGTAGTATTTCATATGTTAGTGGGAAAGAAAAGGCTTGTCTATATGTTGGAATTAAAAATACAACATTAAGAGTCGATGAGAGTATTAGTGAAGAAGAACTTGTTTCATTAATCGAAAAACTTAATGAAGATGATACGGTTGATGGTATCTTAGTTCAACTTCCACTTCCTAAACACATTAGTGAAGAAAGAATTATTGAAACTATTTCTATAAAGAAAGACGTTGATGGTTTTCATCCTTTAAATGTAGCTAATTTATGGTTAAAAAAAGAATGTATGTTACCATGTACACCTAAAGGAATTATTAAATTATTAGAAAAAGCTAATATTGATGTAGCTGGTAAAAAAGCAGTTGTATTAGGAAGAAGTAATATTGTAGGACTTCCAATTTCTAAATTATTAATTGATAGAAATGCTACTGTTACTATTGCTCATTCAAAAACTGTGGATTTAGCCTCTGTTACAAAAGGTGCTGATATCTTAATTGTGGCTGTTGGAAAAGCAAGAATGCTTAAAGCTGATATGGTTAAAGAAGGCGCTGTAGTAATTGATGTTGGTGTTAATAGAGATGAAGCAGGTAAGTTATGTGGCGATGTTGACTTTGATGAAGTTAATAAGGTCGCTGGTGTAATTACAAAAGTACCTGGTGGTGTAGGACCAATGACAATTACATGTTTAATGGAAAACACAATCGAAGCTTTTAAAAGAAAATTTAAATAATATTAAATAATCTTCAAAGTTATTTATAATTTTGAAGATTTTTAATTATATGATATAATCATAAAAAATAGGAGAGTGAAATTTATGGAATTGACATGGGATTTAGATGTTTTATATAAAGGGTATGAAGATCCTAAGTATATTGAAGATAGTAAAAAAATTATTGAATTAATTAATATTGCAAAAGAAGAAAAATTAGATATAAATAATAAAGTTTTATCAATTGAAAAACATCTTGAAATGGAGTTAGAAATTTCTAAATTAATCGAAGAGTTATTTAGTTATAATAACTTACGTGTTTCTACTAATGTTAATGATTATGCTGCCTTAGCTGAAATGGGGAAATTACGTTTAGCATTACAAGAGACTGTTGCTAGTAATGTAGCATTTACTAAGTTTTTAAAAGATGCTGATTTAGATGCTTTAGCTAAAGAAAGTGAAGTTATTAAAAATCATTTATTTGTTTTAAAGGAAGAACAAAGTGAGGCACTTCATATGTTAAGTGATAGTGAAGAAATTTTAGCTTCAAAATTACAATTAGTAGGCTCATCTGGTTGGTCACAATTACAAGGAAACCTAACATCTAATTTAGTTATTGATGTTTTAGGCTACGGTAATAATTTACCACTTCCATCTGTAAGAAATATGGCGTATTCTGCCGATGCTAATTTAAGAAAAGTTGCATACGAAGCTGAGATTAATGCTTATAAACGTATTGAAGATGCGGTAGCAATGGCTCTTAATAACATTAAAAGAGAAGTTAATATTATGATGCCTTTACGTCATTATGAAAGTGCGCTAGAAAAGACTTTAGAACAATCTAGAATGAGCGCTGCTACTTTAAATGCGATGATTGAAGCTATTAAAGAAGAAGTTCCTCGTTTCAGAGAATACTTACGTTTAAAAGGTAAAATGTTAGGACATAATGATGGTATTCCATTTTATGATATGTTTGCCCCTGTTGGTAAATTAACAAAAGAATATAGTATATTAGAAGCTAAGGAATTAGTTTTAGATGCATTTAAATCATTTTCAAAACCATTATATGATTTAGGATATGAAGCTTTTAATAATCGTTGGATTGATTTCTTACCTCGTGAAGGAAAAAGGGGTGGAGCTTTCTGTGCTGGATTAGATAATCATAATCAAAGTAGAGTTTTAACAAACTTTACAGGATCTTTGGCTGATATTCAAACATTAGCTCATGAGTTAGGTCATGCTTATCATGGTAGAGTTGTTCAAGAAAACTCTCCACTTAATCGTAGTTACCCTATGCCTTTAGCTGAAACTGCTTCAATTTTCTGTCAAACATTAATGAGTAAAAAGATGATTGCTGAAATTACTGATCCAATGGAAAAATTAACTGTTGTTGAAGTTTCTTTAAGCGAAGATACGCAATGTGTTATTGATATTTTATCTAGATTTATTTTTGAATCTGAAGTATTAAATACACCTATTTCGAAACCATTATCAGCTAAAGAATTATGCGATATGATGTTAAATGCTCAAGAAGCTAGTTATGGTAATGGATTAGCTAAAGATATTAGACATCCTTATATGTGGGTATGTAAGAGTCATTATTATAGTGCAGGATTAAATTTCTATAACTTCCCATATGCATTTGGTTTATTATATGGTAAAGGATTATACAAGCAATATTTAAAGGATAAAGAAGCCTTTGTTAAAAACTATGATAAGATGTTACAAGCTACAGGATATATGAGTGTTGAAGACGTAGCTAAAACAATGGGAATTGATGTTACAAATAAAGAATTCTGGATTGAAAGTTTAAAATTTATTGAAGAAGAAATTGATTTATTTGAAGAGTTATTAAATGAATTAAAATTAGTTTAGGATGTGAAATTTATGATGTTGTTAATTAAAAATGCGAACTTAATATCAATGGAAGATATTAATTATGAGATTAAAGATATCTTAGTTAAAGATGGTAAGATTTTAGAAATTGGTTCTTTTGACTCTCTTGATTATCCAGATTGTGAAGTTATTGATGCGAAAGGAAGATACGTTACACCAGGTTTAGTTGACCCACATTGTCATGTAGGTATGATTGAATCTACAATTGGCTGGGCTGGAAGTGACGCAAATGAAATGAGTAATCCAATAACTCCAGAATTAAGAGCAATAGATGGAATTAAACCACATGATGAATGCTTTAAAGAAGCGTTAGACTCAGGTGTTACAACAGTTTGTACAGGACCAGGAAGTGCCAATGTCATCGGTGGAACATTCTGTGCATTAAAGACAAAAGGTAGTACTGTTGAAGAGATGGTTTTAGTAGAAGAATTATGTATGAAAATGGCGTTAGGTGAAAACCCTAAACGAGTATACGGTAATAGTAAAACTTCTCCTCAAACACGTATGGCATCTGCCGCACTTATGCGTGAGTGGTTAATTAAAGCTAAAAAATATCATGAAAAGAAAGAACAATATAAAAAAGATTTAGCGCTAGGTATAGAAGCCAAAGAAGTTGAATTTAATATGAAGTTAGAAGCGTTATCAAAAGTATTTGATGGCCTTCCTGTTAAAATTCATGCCCATCAAGCAGATGATATCGCAACAGCTATTAGAATTGCTAAAGAGTTTGGATTAAAGATGACTGTAGATCATGCGACTGAAGGTTATTTAATTGCTGATTTCTTAAAAGAAAATAATCAAGCCGTCATATTAGGCCCTACATTAGGAAATAAGAGTAAATATGAACTTAAGGCTAAATCATTTGCATCTGGTAAAGTTTTACATGAAGCAGGGGTAGATTTTGCCATTATGACAGACCATCCTGTTATTGAACAAAAACATACATTAGTTCAAGTTGCTTTATTTGTAAAAGCAGGTTTAGATGAACTTTCTGCCCTTAAAGCTGTTACTATTAATGCTGCAAAATTATGTGGTATTGATAAGATGGTAGGAAGTATAAAGGCTGGAAAAGATGCTGATATTGTTATCTGGAGCGCTCATCCACTAGATATAATGAGCGAAGCAAGTGTTGTAATTTTAAATGGAAAAGTTGAAAAGAATGTATAATTTAAGGAGGTTTTATTAATGCCTTTTTTACCAATAACTTTAGAGGAAATGCATGAATATGGATGGAGTCAACCTGACTTTATTTACATTACAGGGGATGCTTATATAGATCATCCTTCTTTTGGACCAGCTATTATTACTAGAGTGTTAGAAAACTTTGGATACACTTGTGCTATTATTTCTCAACCTGATATAAATAAGGATTCTGATTTTACTTTATTTGGGACTCCGCGTTTAGGATTTTTAGTTTCTAGTGGTAATATTGATTCAATGGTTAATCATTATACTGTAGCCAAAAAAAGAAGAAAGAAAGACTACTATACACCTAATGGGGAAATGGGAAAACGACCTGATAGAGCCGTAATTAGATATTGTAATAAGTTAAGAGAACTATATCCAGACTCAGCTATTATTACAGGTGGAGTAGAAGCATCACTTAGAAGATTATCACATTACGATTACTGGGATAATAGAGTTATGAAATCTATTTTATTAGATTCTAAAGCTGACTTAGTTTTATATGGTATGGGAGAAAAAACAATTGTTCAAGTTGCTGATGCGCTTGATGCAGGAATAAATGTAAGTGATATTGTTTATATTAGAAATAGTGTTTGGAAGACTAAAGATTTAGAAAGATTATCTTTCGAGTATCAAATGTTACCATCTTATAAAGAAGTAATATGTGATAAAAAGAAATATTTAGAAAGTTTTAGAATTCAATATAAAAACACAGACGCATTTACTGCAAAGGCAATTGTAGAAGATTATGGTGATATTTTTGTTGTTCAAAATCCACCAGAATTTCCTTTATCACAAGAAGAGATGGATGCAGTTTATTCATTACCATTTATGAGAGAAACTCATCCACTGATTGAAGCTAAAGGGCATGTGCCTGCAATTGATGAAGTTCAATTTTCAATTATTATGAACAGAGGTTGTTTTGGAGGATGCCACTTCTGTGCACTAGCGATGCATCAAGGAAGAATGGTTCAATCTCGTTCTAAAGAAAGTGTAGTTAATGAGGCAAAGATTATTAAAGAAATGCCAAACTTTAAAGGATATATTCATGATATCGGAGGACCTACAGCTAACTTTTACCGACCTGCGTGTTTAAAACAAATCGATAATGGTGTATGTACTCATAAAGAATGTTTAGGTATGAATCCTTGTAAAAACTTAAAAGTTGATCATAGTGAGTATTTAGATATTTTACGTGAAGTAAGAAAATTAGATGGTATTAAAAAAGTCTTTGTTAGAAGTGGTCTTAGATATGATTATATAATGTATGATAAAAATAAAGAGTTCTTTGAAGAGTTAATTAAGTTCCATGTTTCAGGACAATTAAAAGTAGCTCCAGAACATATCGACGATAGAGTTTTAATTAGAATGGGTAAACCTTCAAGAAGTCTATATGATGAGTTCTGTAAATTATATTTTGATTTAAATAAAAAGAATAATATGAAACAGTTCTTAGTTCCTTATTTAATGTCATCTCATCCTGGGTCTACATTAGATGCGGCTATTAAACTAGCTGAATACTTAAGAGATATTGGTCATCAAGTAGAACAAGTACAAGACTTTTATCCTACTCCAGCTACCGCTTCAACTTGTATGTACTATACAGGAATAGATCCATTTACTATGGAAGAAGTTTATGTTCCGAAAGACCCTCATGAAAAAGCAATGCAAAGAGCCTTGATGCAATATAAACTTCCTCAAAATTATTTTTTAGTTGAAGAAGCACTTAAAAAAGCAAACAGATTAGATTTAATTGGTTATGATAGTAAATGTTTAATTAAACCTCGTAGTGATAACTATGATGGTAAATCAACAAAACCTTATTACCAAAAAGGTGGTAAGGGTTATGAAAAGATGCATTCTAAATATCGAAGAAAGTGATAACTACATATACTAATATGGTGGTGTTATATTAGTTTATTTGATTATGATTTTCCAAGATTAATTTCAAACGGAGTAATAGGTTCTATTATTGGTCAATATATTAGTGATTTATTTTTTAATGTTTTTATTTATGATAGAAAAGATTTTTTTGATATTATAACTAATATTTCACCAACTCCAGCATATATTGCCGCGACAAGCGCTGGTGTTGCAAACGGGATAACTGAGCCGTTTATTGACGACATTACTTCAACTGGTATGCGAAATATTGTGTATGCATATACTAATGATTTCTTTACTAATAAGTTAGATGAGGGAGATTTAGTTTCAACTTTAAGTATGCCAGAACTCGTTCAAGATACGATCGCGGTTATTATAATTGTTTGGGCATTTAATTCACATGCTAGACATGATTTTTACAATCATAAGGCTGATATGTATCATGCACCTCATCCATTTCATGATGAACAAGACATATTTACATCGGTTTTAATTATTGTTGTAACTAATCTTTATGCCTATTATCGTTTGCAAAGAGATAACAAAATTATATCAAGCGGATTAGATCAAAGTATCGATCTTGCTGAATAATGTATAAAATAACTTGTTATTTTAGTACTAATTTGTTAAAATAGACAAGTAATAATAAAAGGAAAGGAATGATTTGTGATGGGAAGAGCCCATGAAGTTCGTGCAGCGTCTATGGCCAAAACAGCTGCTATGAAATCTAAATTATACGCAAAATACGGAAAAGAAATTTTTATGGCTGCTAAGAGTGGTGTTCCTGATCCAAATACAAACTTAACTTTACGTAAAGTAGTAGAAAAAGCAAGAAAAGAAAATGTTCCTGCTGATGTTATCAAGAGAGCTATTGATAAAGCAAAAGGTGGTTCAGACGAAAACTATACAGAAATGCGTTATGAAGGATTCGGTCCTGGTAATGTATTAGTTATCGTTGACTGTATGACTGATAACAACAACCGTACTTACACTGATGTTCGTACAGCATTTAATAAATCAGGTGGAAAACTTGGTGTAACTGGTTGTGCAATGCATATGTTTGATCATGCTGGATATTTAGTATTTGAAGGTATGAGCGAAGATGAAGCATTAGAAGCATTACTTCTTGCTGATTGCAATCCTAAAGATGTAGTAACAGATGACGACTGTGTTGTTGTTACAACAGAACCTGACGACTATGAAGCTTGTAAAGAAGCATTATTAGCTGCTAAGCCAGATTTAGAATTTATCGAAAGCAAAGTTACTTTTGTACCTATGAGTTATGTTGATTTAGATGAAGAACATAAAGAAAAATTCGAAAAATTAATGTCAACGTTAGAAGCATTAGATGATGTTGACGTAGTTTATCACAACGCAAGCAACGTATAAAAAGAAAAAAATTGATGAGTTTTCATCAATTTTTTATTTTACTTTAATATTATCAACAGCTAATAATTTGGTTAGTTTTTCTTCACTCATTATATTCATTTCTAAGCATACTTCTTTAATTGATTTACCTGTTTGAACTTTTCTCTCTAATATTTCAAGACATTTTTGGTAATCAACTTTTTTAAGTAATGCTACAATAATTCCGTCACTATTTTCTACACTTTCAGAGCATTTTTCTTCATTAATTATCATACCTTCAATACAGTATTCACGTAATAATCTTAAAGCTCTACGCATATATTCTAGACAGTCAAATATTAATGAGTATACAATTGAAGCGAATGCATTAGCTTCCATTTCACCATGTTCACATGCTAGTGTTATTGATGTTTCTTTACCAATAATTAAGAAACAAACTTGGTTAACAATTTCCGGTATACTTTGACTAGCTTGAGAACAGTTAAGTCCGTCTAATCTTTCATATGCTGGTAATTTTACTTCATTAAATCCACAGTTTGGACCACTTGCCATTAAGCGAATATCTGTAGCTGTTTTACTTAGGTTGATTGCCATTAATTTAATAATGTTTCCTAATTCAACGAATTCGTCTAGGTTTTTTGATTCATCGATTGTGTTATCAGGATGTTTAAATTCCATTCCAGTAAATTCATTAAATCTTTTTAAGATACTATCAACATATTTATCATCAGAATAATATAAGACACCGATAGAACCAGTTCCTAAGTTAATTGTGTATAAATCTTCAATACAGTTACTTATTCTATTTATATCTCTTGAGATAGTAGATGCCATAGAACTGAATAATTGTCCAAATGAAATTGGAAGAGAGTCTTGTAGATGGTTTCTACCTAATTTAATAACTTTATTATATTTTTTCGCCTTTTCTTGTAAGCTTTTTAATAATTTTTTTGCTTCTACAATTAATCCTTTAGCAATTACTATCATACAGTGTTTAGCCGCAGTAGGAACAACGTCATTGGCAGATTGGAATAGGTTTACATCTTCTAAAGTAACTAAGTCATATTTACCTAATTCTCCACCTAAGATTTCTGTGGCTCTGTTTGATAAAACTTCGTTCATATTGATATTAAACGCAGTACATGATCCACCTTGAACAGCGTCTGTAATAAATTGATTATAGAAACGCCCATTAATAACTTCATCACAAGCTGAAGCTAAAGCCCTAGTTTTTTCTAAAGATAAGTAACCTGCGTCATAGTTAGATAACGCACAAGCTTTTTTTACGATTGCTAAAGATTTAATTATTTGTTTATAAATTTTCATTTTGGTTACTGTGAAGTTTTCTTTATTTCTTAAAGACTTAATTCCATAATAGGCATTAAGGGGTAATTCCATTTCACCAAATTCATCTTTTTCTATTCTAGATAACATAATAATCACCAACAACTATTATACATCATTTTGTTTATTTTTTCTACAACAAATGAACTCTTTATCGATATGGGCATATATATAAAGTGTGGTGATGAAAGTGATGAAAATGAAGGTATTAGATTCTAAAATAAAGGGTAGTGTTAAGATAAGTGGATCAAAAAATAGTTCTTTACCAATTATTGCGGCCTCATTAGTAAGTTCTATGAAAACTACTCTTTATAATGTGCCAAATATTTCTGATATAAATAATCTTTTAAAAATAATAAATAAAGCAGGCTGTGATACAAGTTTTAAAAATAATAAATTAGTTATTAATAATAAGCTTAATGATTGCGAACTACTTTTTGATGAAGTTAAAAAAATAAGAGCATCATATTATCTGATGAGTGTATTTATAGCGCTATTTGGAAAAGTAACGATTTATTATCCTGGTGGATGTAGTTTAGGTAGTAGACCAATAGATTATCATTTAGAAGGTTTTAAAGCCGCGGGTTGTGTGGTTAGTGAAGATGGTGATGTAATTGAAATTAATGCTTCTAAATTAAAACCATTTATTTATAAAACGGAAAGGAAATCTTTAGGAGCTACAGTTAATTTAATTATATTAGCTAGTAAAATACACGGAAGGTCAGTAATAAAAAACGCCTCTACAGAGCCAGAAATCGATGACTTAATAGACTTTATAAATAAAGGGTATTCGAAGGTTTATCGTAAAGGTAGTGATATAATTGTTATAGGTAATACAAATATTAAAGATAAAATAAAACACAAAGTTATTCCTGATAGAATCGAATGTTTTACTTATATGTGTATAGGTCTTACAAGTGATAAATTAAAAATTAAAAATATTAATCCTAATCATTTAACTTTACCAATTTATTATTTTAAAGAAGCTAACGCTAATATAAAAGTTTATAAAAAAAATATTGTTGTTAAAAGAAGTAAATTAAAAAGTATAACTGTTTGTAGTGGAGATTATCCTTCTTTATCAACTGACCAAATGCCGCTTTTATATCCATTTTTCTCTAGGGTAAATGGCACAAGTATTTTTACTGAAGGTATATTTGAAAATCGTTTTAACGTGTGTGATGAATTGAAAAGAAAAGGCGCTTGTATTAATGTAGAAAATAATAAAGTTATTATAAATGGTTGTAGTGATATGAAAAGCAATCAATTATATCCAAAAGATTTAAGAGCGGCAGCATCCCTTCTTATAGAGTGTATTATTGATCAAAAATCACAGCTTCATAATCTTTATTATTTAGAAAGAGGATATGATAGTATTTATAAAAAGTTAAAAAAAATTGGTTTGAAATTTGAATTAGAATAATTATATAGTATAATTTACCTAGGTGATTTGTAGATGAGTAAGAAAGTAAGAAAAAAAGTTAATAAGATTATAAAGAAACAATTGACAGGCGTGTCATTGTTTTTTGCTGTTTTATTTTTAATTATAGGAATTGTTATAGGATTTTACTTATATAACATTAATAATAAAGAAGGATTTTCTAAAATTGAATTAAATGGCAATGGCATCGTTAATTTAAAGGTCGGCGATAATTATAATGAAGAAGGATTTATAATGGTTATTGATGACTATGATTATTCTGATAAGGTTTTGGTTAATGGTAGTGTAGATACATCTAAAGAAGGAGTATATGTGATTACTTATACTTTAAACGAAGATGGTCACAATATTATTTTAACAAGAATTGTTAATGTTATAGGAGGTGAAGCTAATGGCAAGTAAGAAAAAGACTTCACCAGCAAAAACTATTATAATTTCTCTTTTAGCTTTAATAATTGGAGTTATTGTAGGATTTGTAGGATCTAATATATATTTAAGTTATGAATTAGAATTTTATTTAAATGGAGATGTAGAAACTAATGTTGCGTTAGGTTCAACATATGAAGAGGAAGGCGCTGTTTGTATTTTTAGAGGTGTTGATTATTCTAGTGAGTTAGAAATTACTTATTATAATGATACGATGCAGGAAGTTGATACTGTTGATACAACATCTCTTACAAAGTATTATGTTTCATATAAAATTGACAATAGTAAAATAACTTCGACATTAAATCGTGTAATTGTGGTTGTTGAATTTGAAGATTTAGAAATTAATTTCATGATGCTTGGTAATAAATATGCAGGAGATTGCATATATATTAAAGCAGGCGATACTGATATTTTAGTTGATGCAGGTTCTAGAAAGAATAGTGCGCCAGTAATTAAAGAATATTTATTTGATAAAAATAGTGATTTTCATAATTATGTTGAAGATAGCAAATTAGAATATGTTATTGTTTCACATGCTGACCAAGATCATATTGCTGCCTTTTTAGGTAGTGATGGTATTTTTAATGATAGTAGTATTGAAATCGAAACTATTATTGAATTCCCTAAGACTAATAAAACAACTGCTTTATATAAAGAATATAGAGAAGCTGTAGAAAAATTAGAAGCAAATGGTACTAAAAAATATACTGCATTAGAATGTTATAATAATGAAAATGGTGCTAGTAGAATTATTGAAGTAGCTGCAGGAATTGAGATTGAGATTTTATACAATTACTATTATGAACATGAAACAGATAACGAAAATAATTATTCTGTTTGTTTTATGTTACGTAGAGGGGCAGAACAATTTTTATTTACTGGAGATTTGGAAAATGAAGGTAAAGCTGAAGAGTATTTAGTACAAAATAATAATTTAGGTGAAGTATATCTTTATAAGATGGGTCATCACGGATCTAAAACTAGTTCATCGGAAGCTTTATTATCAGTAATTAAACCTGAAGTAGCAGTTGCTACATGTGTAGCATTTACTACTGAGTATACTGATAATACAGATAATACTTTCCCAACAAAAGCGGCTGTTGATAATTTAGTTAAATATAATGTTAAACATTTGTATGTGCCTTATATGGTAAGTGATAATAAAGATGGCTTTGAAGTAGCTAATGGTAATATTGTAGTATACGCTAATAGTAGTGGAACTGGCGTTAAATGTAGTGCATCAAATGAAGATTTCTACAATTTTGAAATTTTTAAGAAGTATAGAAGTTGGAGTAGTAATTAATATAAGAAAGCTGGTGCTAATATAAGAATAGCTTTAGTTGCACATGATAAAAAGAAAAATGATTTAATAGAATTAGCAAAAGAGTATAAGCATATTCTGTCACTACATGGTTTATACGCTACAGGAACAACAGGTGCTCTTGTTATGGGAGAGACAGGATTAACAATAACAAGGTTAAAGTCTGGCCCATTAGGTGGAGATCAACAAATCGGATCAATGATAGCGGATAATCAATTGGATTTGGTAATTTTCTTAAGAGATCCATTAACTGCTCAACCACATGAGCCTGATGTGAGTGCGTTACTACGTTTATGTGATGTTGTTAATATTCCACTTGCTACCAATGTTTCTAGTGCGAAAATCATGTTAAAAGCACTTGATAAACTTGAAATACCAAGTCAAAAAATAATAAGAAAATAATTTAAAGAGATGACTATTTGTTTGTTAACGAGTAGTCATTTTTTATTATTACGAATAAATGTTTTTAGTCTTGGATAAACTATCATATAGGTGATATTATGAAAAGACCAATTTCTTTTTGGCAAAAAATAGGATTTGTATTTACAGTTGGTTTAGGAGTGTTATTTCATTTTTTGTATGAGTGGAGTAATGAGAGTGTTTTTGTTGCGGCTTTCTCAGGAGTAAATGAGTCGACGTGGGAACATATGAAATTATTCTTTTTCCCAATGGTGATATTTGCTGTTATAGAAAGTTTCATATTTAAAGAATATAAGAATTTTTGGAATATTAAATTAAAAGGAATTTTGTTAGGACTTTTATTAATTCCGCTGCTTTATTATTTTTATAATGGTGTTATAGGTAAGTCTCCAGACTGGGTAAATATATTTATTTTTGTTTTAACTATTTTTATTGTTTATTTATATGAGACAAAACAATTTAATAAAAGAGAAAACATGGATAAAGAATCAAATGCTTCCTTTTTCATTATACTTTTGATTATAGGGCTATTCACATTATTTACATTTGCTACTCCTGAAATAGGTATTTTTAAAGACCCTACAAATGGTAGTTATGGTATTAATTATTTTCTTCTTTTAAGCATATAATTAATGGCTTAGTTATAAGAAAAATAATTTATTTTGGGAGATGGTTTTATTAAGTATAATGTAGCTGTTATAGGGGCAACTGGCTTAGTTGGCGGTGTTTTATTAAAGGTTTTAGAAGAGTATGATTTTCCAATTAAAAAACTCTTTTTATTTGCGAGCGAGAAGAGTGTTGGAAAAGTTATTATTTATAAAGATGAAGAAGTGAGTGTTAAAAAGTTGGAAGAAAATTCTTTCAAAGATATTGATTTTGCATTTTTTGTATCTAATAGTAATGTTTCAAAAAAATGGGCTTTTGTCGCTTTGAATGCTGGCGCTATTGTAATTGATAATTCTAGTTATTTTAGATTAAATAGTGATGTTAGTTTAATTGTTCCTGAAGTGAATTTTTCTGATTTTAATCCTAATATTCCTTTTGTCTCTAACCCTAATTGTTCTACCATTCAATCTGTTTTAGTTTTAAATGCTTTGAAAAAATTTGGAATAAAAAGAGTTATATTTAATACTTATCAAGCTGTCAGTGGAAGTGGTGTTAAGGGTATTAAAGCATTAACAGATAAAGAGTCTAGTTTTTATCCATATAATATTAATAAAACTTGTATTCCTAAAATAGATGATGCTTTAGATAATGATTATACAAAAGAAGAGATGAAGATGATTAATGAAACGAAAAAGATTCTTCATATGAATGATTTAAATATTTCAGCTACTTGTGTTAGAGTTCCCATTCTATATTCTCACGCAGTTAGTGTTATGGTTCAATTTGAGAAGGAGTTTAGTATAAAAGAAGTTATTGATGAATTATCAAAACACTCTGAATTAGTTATTGTTAATGATTTAGAGAATAATCTTTATCCAGTATCAACGTTAGCTAATAATAATGATAAAGTTTATGTAGGAAGGATTAGAAGAGACCTTTCTAATAGTAATTCTATACTTTTTTATTGTGTGGCTGATAACCTTAGAAGAGGAGCTGCGAGTAATGCAGTTTTTATAGCTAAAAAAATAATCGAAAATTATAAAAGAAAAGGTATTGCATGATAAAATGAATTGTGTTATAATCCAAGAAGTGTTACTTACTATAGTTTATAAAACTATGGCGGAAGGAGTGTAGACGTAATGAAAAAAGGAATTCATCCAAATTATCATAAGATCAAAGTTACTTGTACTACATGTGGCGCAGTTTTCGAAACAGGTTCAATTTTAAATGAAATTAAAGTAGATACTTGTTCTAACTGTCATCCATTCTATACAGGAAAACAAACTTTTGTTCAAGCTGATGGACGCGTTGAAAAATTCAATAAACGTTATGGCTTAAACCAAAAGTAATTAATTGAGTATGATATTAAAAGGGTCGCTTTCGAGTGACCTTTTATATTATAAAGTGGAGTAAAGGAGTTATTTTTATGGAAAAAATGGGACAAATTGAAGTGATTTGCGGACCTATGTTTGCAGGAAAAACAGAAGAATTAATTCGTAGAGCAAATAGATTAGAATATGCTAAGAAAAAATATTTAGTTTTTAAACCAACTATTGACGATCGTTATTCAACTACTGAAATTGTATCTCATAGTAATTATCGTAAAAATTCAATATGTGTAAAAAGTTCTAGTGAAATTTTAGGATTTATTACAGATGAAATTAAAGCTGTTATTATTGATGAAGTACAATTCTTTGATGAAAATATTATTAATGTTTCAGAATGGTTAGCTGATAAAGGATTAAGAGTTATTTGTGGTGGTTTAGATTGTGATTTTAAAGGTAACCCATTTAAAGTTGTAGCTGAATTATTAGCTAGAGCTGAAAGTGTTACTAAATTAAATGCAATTTGTAACGTTTGTGGTCAACCAGCAACTAGAACACAAAGAATTATTGATGGACAACCAGCATATGAAGATGACCCTATTATTCTTGTAGGTGCAACAGAAGCATACGAACCTCGTTGTAGATGTTGTCATATGGTGCTTAAACGTGATAAATAAATTTATGAAAGCTGCCTTAGCTGAAGCTAAGAAAGCATATATGATTGCTGAGGTTCCTGTAGGTGCTGTTATTGTTTATAATAATAAGATAATAGCAAGAGGCCATAACACTAGAGAAAGTAGTCAAAGTGTTTTAGGTCATGCAGAAATAAATGCAATTAAAAAGGCAAGTAAGAAGATTGGGTCTTGGCGCTTAGAAGATTGTGATATCTATGTTACATTAGAACCATGTCCAATGTGTAGTGGTGCTATTATTCAATCAAGAATTAAAAATTTATATTTTGGAGCTTATGACCTTAAAGGTGGAGCTTGTGGAAGTGTCTTAAATCTATTTGAACATCCATTTAATCACAAGGTAAATGTTACTGGTGGTGTGATGGAAATGGAATGTAGTCGAATTATAAAGGATTTTTTTAAGGAGTTAAGACAAAAAAATGTTGATAATCATCAGTAAAGATGATACAATACAATCGTTCAGCTAAGTTTTATTTTCAAGGAATACGTGTGAACCAGGTCAGGATCGGAAGGTAGCAGCCTTAAGCATTGTATTGTTGTGATTATAGGACTTAGTTGGACTTTTTATTTCTTATAATGTATAATTTTAGTAGATGGTGGTGATTTTTATGATACTTGATATAATTTTAATAGCCTTATTTTTGATTGTTGTAATAATCGGGTATAAAGTTGGTTTCTTAACAACATTATTAAAATTAACTAGTGCTTTATCGGGAATCATTATTGCAATTTGTTTTACTGAACCTGTTACCAATTTAGCTATCGAATGGGAATTAGATAATTCAATCGAACAAACAATTTATACAAACATTACTACTTCTGATGCATTTAAAGCTTATACAGAAGGAGGAACTGGTGTTGAAGGAATAAATAACTTGTTACAAGAATTAGGTCTTCCTTCATTTATTTCAAACTTTGTCGCTAGTAAAATAGTTGATAGTGTTGATCCTTTAGAAATAGCTACTAGTATTTCACAAAGTGTTAGTTATGTATTTATGTTTATAATTGTATTTTTAATTTTACTAATATTCTCATCACTTGCGTTCTTTATCTTAAAGTTAATTGTTAAATCAATAAGAAAATCTGTTGGAGTATTTAGAGTTTTAGATGGAATTGTAGGGATTGCATTTTATTTATTAATTTTTATGTTAATTATCTATATTGCTTTCTTAGTTATTTCTTTAATTTTACAAAGTGCACCAGCTGATAGTGGATTTGTCTTATTTATGGAAGAACAATTACATTTAAATGATGAAGAGTTTGGAATAGCAAAATACATTTATAAAAATAATATGTTAGGTAACTTTTTAGGTTTAATTTTCTAAATATAAAATAATAAAGAATGGGAAAAATTGTTAAAATTCTCATTCTTTTTTTCTTTGCAAAAAAATTAAAATATTAATACCTTAATAATTTATAATTATTATGTTGACATCAATAGGAAATAGTCTATAATTAAATTATCAATGTAGTTTAGTATAAGTTAACTAGAAGTTAATTTTGTTGAAACAGAAAGGTTGTGGATTATTATGGATTTAGGTAATAAGATAAAACAAATGCGAACCATGTTAGATTTGACACAAGAAGAGTTAGCAAATAGGTGTGAATTAACAAAGAGTTATATATCGCAACTTGAGAATAATAAAACTAGTCCTTCACTAGCAACCTTGACTCAAATATTAGAGGTTTTAGGAACAAATTTAGCTGATTTCTTTAATGAAGAGGAAATTGAAAAGATTGTCTTTAATAAAGAAGAACAAATTAAAAAAAGTTTTGATGGATATGATATGACTTGGTTAATTCCTACTAGTCAAAAACTTATGATGGAATCTGTCTTAGTGGAAGTAGCTCCGTTATCACAAACAATGGAAGATACTCCACATGAGGGAGAGGAATTTGGATATGTACTTGAAGGAAGTATTGATGTAGTTTATGGAAGTATTATTAAAACATGTAAAAAGGGTGAAGCTTTTTATATAGAAACTAATAAATTCCATTATGTAAAAAACAGGACAAATAAAACCGCAAAATTAATTTGGGTTTCTTGTCCACCAAATTTTTAATTAAGAGGTTTCGGAAATGGCAAAGAAAATAATTGAGTTAAAAAATATAGTAAAAGCTTATGGTGATAACGTAGTTGTTAAGGGTATGAATTTATATGTAAATGACAACGAGTTTATTACTTTTTTAGGACCATCTGGTTGTGGTAAAACTACAACATTAAGAATGATTGGTGGATTTGAAGGTCCTGATAGTGGTGAAATTATCTTAAATGGAGAAGTTGTTAATAACCTTCCTCCATATCAACGTCCAATCAATACTGTTTTCCAACGTTATGCATTATTCCCACATTTATCAATTTTTGATAATGTCGCGTTTGGATTAAGAAATTATAATCGAATTTTCGAAGAATTAAAGAGTAATGTTCGAAGAAGTCACGAAGCAGAAAGAAAAGAAATTCAACGTAAATTAAATTCTAAGAGTGTTACTAAGGAAGAAAAGATTGAACTTAAAGCCGAGTTAAAAGCATTAAAAGTTAAAATCGATGAAGAAATTTATAATGAAAAACAAAAGTTAATTGAACATCGTTTAGAAGAAGTAGAAAAGAAATATGAAAAAATTATTCCTGAACTTGAAGCTTTAATTGAAATCGAATGGAATAAAGATGATGAAGTTAAAAACGCTAAAAAACGTATTAATGAAATTAATGAACTTATCGAAGAAGCTGTAGCTGGTGGCGCTAGTAGAAGTAAAACTACAAAAAAATATGAAGCTGAATTAAAACAATTAAAGAGTGTAGCTGTTTGGGCTGAGTTAGATAGACTTGAAGCTGAATTAAAACAAGCTCATAAAGATAAAGCTGATGAAATTAGAAGTGCTAAATCATTGATGATGACTAAAAAGCAAATTAATGAAGCAGTTTTACAAGCTTTAAAATTAGTTAAACTTGAAGGCTTTGAACATCGTAAAATAGATACTTTATCAGGTGGTCAACAACAACGTGTCGCTATCGCAAGAGCCGTTGTTAATAGACCAAAGATTTTATTATTAGATGAACCTTTAGCTGCCTTAGACTTAAAACTTCGTCAAAACATGCAATATGAATTAAAAGAGATGCAAAGAAAACTTGGTATTACATTTATCTTTGTAACTCATGACCAAGAGGAAGCTCTAACAATGAGTGATACAATTGTTGTTATGAATAATGGTTATATTCAACAAATTGGTACTCCAGAAGATATTTATAATGAACCTAAAAACCGCTTTGTTGCGAACTTTATTGGTGAATCAAATATTATTCGAGGAGAATATGTAGGACCTAAGAAAGTTAAATTTATGGGTCAAGAATTTGAATGTGTCGATGAAAACTTTACAGTTGGTGAAGAGTGTGATGTTGTAATTAGACCAGAAGACTTCGATAGAGTACCACTTGATGTGGCTAAGCTTGTTGGTACTGTTGAATCAGTTGTATTCAAAGGTGTTCATTTTGAAATTTGTGCAATTATTAATGGTATGGAATTCGTTATCCATGACTATGAGGTAGCTCATGTTGGGGATAAAATTGGTTTAAGTGTTGACCCTTATGAAATTCATTTAATGAAAGTTGAAAAAGAAAGTTAATGAAAAGATTTAAACATTTTGCAATCCCTTATGTTATTTGGTTAGGGTTGTTAGTATTACTACCTTTAATTCTTTTAACATTAATATCTTTCTCATCTACGAAATATACACTAGCATTTGATTCATTCAGATTTAGTGTTGATCATGTTTCAACTGTTTTTACTGCACAAAATTTAATGGCATTCTATAACAGTATAAAGTTAGCATTTTTAGCTACTATAGGATGTGTTATCTTTGGATACCCTGTATCTTATATCATTTCTATGAGTAAGATAAAAAATAAATATTTAACAATTTTATTAATTTTGTTCCCAATGTGGATTTGTATGTTATTAAGATTAAAAATTATTAACAACATGCTAAGTGAAGGTGGATTATTAGAATCATTCTTTGGTATTAGTTTAAATATTTCTGGTACAGAGTTTGCTGTTGTATTAGTTATGATTTTAATGTATATGCCTTTTATGATTTTACCAATATTTACTCAGTTACAAAAAATTGACCGTAGTTTATTTGAAGCAAGCCAAGATTTAGGAGCTACTCCATTTAAAACATTCTTAAAGGTTACTCTACCTTTATCAATGAAAGGTGTAACAAGTGGAATTATCATGGTATTCTTACCTGCTGCTACTGGTTTTGCAATTCCTGAAATTATTGGAAATGGTAAAATTAATTTAATTGGTAACGTTATTGAAAATTATATTTCGGGAGCTAAAGGTGTTGCTACTCAATATAATATTGGATGTATGATTTCATTAATTATTATTATTGTGGTTATTGGCTCTTTAGTTATCATTTCAAAAATCGATGCGGAAGGAGAGACTTTATTATGATGAACGATACATATACTGTCGCTGCTCCAACATCACTTAAAATTAAGAATACATCTTGGAAGGTTTTACAAATCGTCTACATTGCTATTATCTTAGTTTTAATGTATCTTCCAGTACTATTTATTATTATCTTATCTTTTAACTCATCATTAGTTGGAAATGAGTTTAAAGACTTTACATTTACATGGTATTTACAAATGTTTTCAAAGAAGAAACTTACAGATGCCATTATGAATACTTTAACAATTTCTATTTTATCAACTGTCCTATCAACAGTGTTGGGAACATTATTTGCTATTGGTATTAATTCTTTATCTAAAAAACATAGACAAGGATTAATTTTATTAAACAATCTTCCTATTTTAAATGCTGATATTGTATCAGGAGTATTCTTATTCTTTGTATTTAAAGTTATTGGAAATATGCTTAATATTAGATATCCATTAGGTTATGGAACATTATTAATCTCTCATATTTTCTTTAGCTTACCTTATGTTGTTTTAAGTGTCCTACCTAAATTAAATGAAATAGATGATAACTTATTTGATGCCGCATTAGACTTAGGATGTAAGCCTAATCAAGCATTAAGAAAAGTTATTTTTCCTTCAATTATGGGTGGTATTTTCTCTGGTGCGGTTTTAGCTTTTACAATGAGTATTGATGATTTTACAATCTCATATTTTGTAAGTGGAGCTAAGATTCAAAACCTTTCTATTTGGATTTATTCAAGTAGTAGTAATAACCGTTATGGAAATATTCAAAGTGCTTATGCCTTTTATTCGATTTTAACTGTTGTAATGTTTGTTGTTTTAGTTGGATATAATATTATTTCAAATAATAAACAAGCAAAAAGAAAGGCGGTAAGATAGAGTATGAAAAAGTTATTTCAAGTATTTTTACTTTTATTATTATCTTATCTTTCTTTTAATCTAGTTAGCTGTAGTAATAGTAAAGATTTATATATTCTAAACTGGGATGAATATATCGATGAAGATTTAATCGAAGAATTTGAACAATTATATGATTGTAATATAATTTTAGATACTGCTCAATCTAATGAAACAATGTTTTCAAAAATTATGAGTGATGCTGCTCCATATGATATCGCAATTCCATCTGACTATATGATTGGTCAAATGATTTTATGTGATGAAGATGGAATAGATGCCCCTATTATTAAAAAGATAGATTTTTCTAAATTAGAAAATTATAAGATGGAAAATTTTGATCCTAAATTAATGGAATTAATTAGAAAAGACTGTCCTGAATTAGAAGAATATTGCGTTCCTTATTTCTGGGGAAGTTTAGGAATTATGTATAATACTGATAATTTAACTGAAGAACAAATCTCAACTATTAAAGCTAAGGGATGGGAAGTATTATTTAATAAAGAGTTATTAGGTGATGTTAAGGTTGGAATGTATGCTAGTGCTAGAGATAGTATTGCGAGTTCCCTACTTTATAATGGTTATAGCCTAAATACAAAAAATGATACAGAATTAGCAAAAGCTAGTGATTCATTAGAAGGTATGAATTATCATGCTTGGGCTACAGATGAACTTAAAACTGGCGTAGCTAGTGGTAAATACGATTTAGCTTTAGTATATTCTGGTGATTTCTTTGATACACTTTATTCAGTATATGAAGAATCAGATGAACCTCATATTTCTTTTGATATGATTGCTCCTATGAATAATAATGTCTTCTTTGACGCGATGGTTATTCCTAATAATTCAATGAATGAAGAATTAGCTTATAAGTTTATTGATTTTATGATTAGTCATGAAAACTCATTAAGAAATGCACAATATGTTGGATATTGTCCTACACAAAGTGCTGTTTATAATTCAATGTTAGAAGATCCTGATTTTGAAGGTATTACAGATTTAGCTGTTTATTATCCAGGAAATATTACAAATGGTGAAATTTATAAGTATTTAGGTACAAAGACTTATGAAGTTTACGATTTAATTTATAAAAAAGTTAAAAAATAAAAAATATGGGTAGTCGATATTGACTACCCATTTTCTAGTGTGACAGGCATGTTGCATATCTTGAGAGTGAAAGTCTCTTACGCGGATAGCGGTAATTAAAGCGTTAGCCAAAACCAAGGGTGTCTATCGTGAGGTAGAATCTAAAGGAAGGTCAAGGCAAAGTTTCGGC
>JBGVOE010000113.1:0-2291 GCA_045126355.1 Anaeroplasmataceae bacterium
TAATGGAAATAAAAAAGGGAAACTTCTATAATATTAATGCCTGACAAGCGATAATACATGGAGGTTTCCTATGAATAATACTATCATAAACTCAAAAGAAAATATATACTCAATCGAAAATTTATCAAATATTTGTTATAAAAAGTCACTCGATCTATTAGTTCAAAGTATAGAACAACTTGATAATAACATTAAAGAAAGTAAAGATAGAAAGGTTCTATTTGATATAAAAGGATTCTATAAAAGAACGATTATTACTACACAAGGAACAATAACATATAAGAGAAGATTATATATAGATAAGAAAACTGGCGAATATATCTTCTTAGTTGATAAATTAATAGGTGTTGATAAATATTCAAGATTAACTGATGAAGCGATTAAAAAAGTCGTCGAAACAGCAATCGAACTAAAATCTTATAGTGTTGCTGGTAAATATGCTTTGAATGGAACTATACTTTCTAGACAGACTGTTTATAATTGTATATCTAAAGTAGAAATTACTAGTTCCACAACAAAAGTGAAAATTAAGGTTCCAGTTATCCACATTGCTATAGATGGATTTTGTGTAAATTATAAAAATAGTTCTAGAAAATATGAAATTAAGTTTGCAAATATTTATACTGGCATAGAACAAATAACACATAAGAAAAGAAAATTATTAAATAGATTTGTCGTTACTCAAACTAACAAACTTAATTTTAAAGAGAAATTACTAAAAGTAATTTACGATAACTTCGATATCACTGATGAGACTAAATTTTATATATGTGGTGATGGCGCTACTTGGATTGAAGCATTAACTGAATACTTCCCTAATTCTACTTTTGTTATAGATAAGTTTCATTATATTAGAGCATTAACCCATTTACCAGACCCCGAAACTGCTTGTTCTTCTTTCTTTAATAAAGATATCGAATCATTAGCTACTCAAATTTCTTTATGCGAAAATGATCTTCAAAAAGAATATCTTTCTTATGTAATTAAACATTTCAATCAAACTAAATCTTGGAATAATAGTGATTATATCTGTTGTGCTGCTGAAAATGTTGTGTCTCATGTTTTCAATAATCGTATGCGCTCTATTCCTCGTACTTGGGGGTGCAATATATTTAAAATATCATCAGGTCTAGCATTAATGAATACCAATAACTTAGATATTTCATTAACTTCTGTCTCTGATGACAAATTACTTCATAAATATAATTCTATTTCTGATTTGTTTACATCTATTAGTTTTGTTTCTCCTGGTTCAAATCTTCCTATCTTAAGTGAACCAGTTAATATAAAATCTCAAATTATTCGGGCAATTGTTAATGGAGCTAACCAATTTTAATCTTTTACCCAAAAAAACTTGACGCTATCTAAAATATAATTAATAATAAAGGAGAATTAATATGAGTTTTATAATTGATGAAATGGATGAATTTAGTATTGTTGGTTTTATAAAGAAAATTCCTTTAGGACAAGGTAATATTATGTGTCCTTTATTTTGGAATGAATTAAATGAAAATTATTTTTCTAAATTAGATGATAATAGTGAAATTAGTAAATATATTAAAGAACATAATATTGGAGAATTTGCAGTTTGTATTGATGAAATGGAAAAAGATCATTTTAAATACTTAGTTGGAGGTCTTTATAAAGGTGGTAAAGTACCTGAAGGTATGGAAATTTATACTTTTAAGAAATCTAAATGGGCAAAATTTAAATGTAATGGTCCACTTCCTATTGCCTTACAAATGTTAAACGCTTATATATTTGATATATGGTTTAAAAACATGGACTGTTATGAATTATCTCAAAATGCAAATATTGAATGGTATTCTAATGGAGATATAACTAATAAAGATTATGAATCTGGTATTTGGTTACCAATAAAAAGAAAATAGAGATTTATCTCTATTTTTTTATTAAAAAAACAAGATAGATTTTCTATCTTGCTTGATTAATTATATTAATAATGATATTAGATATAAATTCTATTTCATCTTTACAATCATTTTCTAACCACTTTAAAACAATTGATAAGGTACCTGTTGTATAGAATGAAAAGATATATTGTTTTTCATTTTCTTTAACTTTATATTTATCTAAAATTAAAGAAAATGTATCTTCATATAATTTTTTATTTAATCCATTATTATCAAAAATATCTGGTTTTTCATGAATTAATTTAAATACTCTTTTATTTTCTTTTACAAATGTTAGATATGGAATTAAATATTCTTTTGTAATGAAAAACGAATCTTCTTTTGATGATAATTCTGCATTAAATTTTTTATTATTAA
>JBGVOE010000114.1:0-13314 GCA_045126355.1 Anaeroplasmataceae bacterium
GCCGAAACTTTGCCTTGACCTTCCTTTAGATTCTACCTCACGATAGACACCCTTGGTTTTGGCTAACGCTTTAATTACCGCTATCCGCGTAAGAGACTTTCACTCTCAAGATATGCAACATGCCTGTCACACTAGAAAATGAAGCGTACAAGCTCATTGCACGCTTCATTAATAAGCCCTTACTTATTGATTTTGTTTAATATATTCATTTGCCCAGCCTTGAACAAATGCAGTTTCTACTTTATTCCAATTAGCTTCTGTTTGTTCTATAGAATAAGCTGCTAATGCATCAACAACTGCTTTTCTCCAAGAATCTACATTTGGTGTATGATTGAATGACCAAGCTACATTATAACAACCGTTTGCTACATATTCGTTCATTATATTACATAATACGTTATCAACTTCTTTAGCTTTTTTAAATGGTGATACAAATCCCATGTCTTTTGCTAAGGCAGTTGTTCCTTCTTCACTTGTTACTACCCAGTGTAAGAATTTTAATGTCGCTTCTTGATCAGCTTTAGATACTTGACTATTAACAGACCAGAAGTTTTCAGTACCACAACATAAACCTTGTTTTGCATCTTTTACACCTACATAAATTGGTAAATAACCTAAATCTTCTGCTTTAACAACTGAATTTGTAATTACATTACTATATTCCCATGTTCCATTTTGATAGAACACCGCTTTACCAGTAGTGAAATCAGCTAATGTCTCAACACCTGTTTTACTAGGTAATACAGCAGCAGGTACTGTACTGTTATTTATATATAAATCCCATATCTTTTTAAATGCATCTAAATAAGTACCTTTAATTGTTGCAGGTTGTGTAGTAATCTTATCCTCTTCAAATTCATAAAATAAAGGCATATTAGCTAAGTGTCCAGAAAATCTCCAACTAGATGAACCTTCTAATCCTGCTGAAGTAAACGCTGAAAATCCCAATTCATCTTTTCGAGCTGTAATATCTTTTGCTGCTTCTTCTAATTTAGCAAAACTATTAATTTCTTCTACTTCATATCCTGCTTCTTTTAATAACTTTTTATTAACGATAATTCCATAACCTTCATATACATAAGCGATACCATAAACTTTACCTTCGCTCATTACGGCAAAATCATTTGACGTTAACTCTTTGTGTAAATCAGTATTAGTTAAATCCAAACAATAATTTTTCCATGATTTATAACCGACTACACCATTAATTTGAAATAAAGTTGGAGCATCATCTTTGTCTAACTCAGCTGTTAATGTAGATTCATAAGTTCCTGCGGCAGCTGTAACTACTTTCACTTCAACACCAGTTAATTCAGTGTATTTTTTGGCTAATTTTTGCCAATCGTCATCTTGTTCTGGTTTAAAGTTAAGATAATAAACCTTCCCCTCTTCTTTATCACAAGCTGTCAATGTAAAAGCCATAAACATACTTGCAATCGTTAAAAACACTACTATAATTTTCCTCATAAAATTTCCCCCTTTTACATACTAAGGATAAATAAAAGGATTTAAAATATTTGTCAGTATTTGTCAGGTGAAAAATTTTTTTATTTATTTAATGTATTTTTATACTTTTTTTTGATTAATTTTATATTATTTTGCTCTTAATAGTCTGTTGAAAACATTATAACCAGAATCGCGAAAAATTTTAAAACCAACCTTATACTATGTCATACAAATAAATACAGATAGTAGCTAGTGTACATAATTTATAACACTACCAATTATAAATTGAAAATAAAATAATCTTAGCAATTTGTTCGTATCTTGTAAATATATATGTGAGGTGTAAAAAATGAGCAAAGAATTTATCGAAGAAAATATTATAGAAAAAGAATATTTCGAAGATTTAAATAAGATTAAAGAAACAATCAAAATAAATCAAAACAAAGCAATGGTTGTTGTCAACACATCAATGATCATAAATTATTACGAAATTGGTGTGATTATTAATCAAAGAAAAACATGGGGAAATAAATATATTACAAGACTATCTTTGGATTTAAAAGAATACGGAAATGGATACTCTACTTCAAATTTAAAAAGAATGTCACAATTAGCTTCAAATTTTAACGAAGTTGAAATTAGGGCACACCCTGTGCTCCAATTAGGATGGAGTCATTTAATTTTAATAATGCAAAAATCGAAATCACACGACGAAATGTTGTGGTACATTAATGAAGCATATAAAAACAAATGGTCTAGAACAATATTAGGAAACAAAATTAAAATGAAATCTTACGAATTAGGATTAATAGAACATCATGATAATTTTATTATTTCTAATGATAATCCATTATTAGATGAAATATTTAATTCAAAATTAGCAATTGGTTTTATAGATAAAAATAAAATAACAACTGAAAAAGATTTAGAAAAAGAATTAATTAACAATATAACAAAATTCATCTTAGAATTAGGTAAGGGATTCGCCTTTGTTGGAAATCAATACAAACTTGAAATTCCTAACCATGAATATTATCCAGATTTATTGTTTTACAATTATATCCTTCATTCATTTGTCATTATTGATTTAAAGTTAACTTCATTTAAACCAGAATATTTAGGTAAAATGATGTTTTATGTTAATATAGCAAATGATACTTTAAAGGGAGAAAATGATAACCCAACAATAGGTTTAATACTATGTAAGGAAGCAGAAAACATTGTAATGAAATATTCTTTCGGTAGTATGATTACTCCTATTAAAGTTGCAGAATACAAATTTATCGAAGAACTACCTAGATACTTAGAAAAACGTTTAAAAGCAATCAGCCTAAATACAAAATAATAGTTCCACCTTCTGTTATTCTTTCACCATATGATGGTTCTTGATCTATAACAGTACTACCATTTCCAATATAAAGATATTTATAATATGGGGATGGTTTTATTTTGCTTTTATTTATATTTATAAAATTAGGAACATTATAATAAGGAGTATCAATAAACCATCTAAGTTCTTTTTCAATTTGATTTTTATAATCTTTTTTTACATTTAATAAAGGAAGTATTTGTTCAAAAATTTCTCCTACCATAGGTGCGGCAACTACTCCACCGTATTGGATTGTATTTTTAGGATTATCTATTGCTAAATAAACAACTGCCTTTGGGTCATTCATAGGTGCAGCCCCCCAAAAATGATAGGATGTAGTTTCCTTGCATATACTGTCCGTTTGGTCCAACTTTTTGGGCTGTTCCTATTTTACCTAGTTATGGCGCAAACTTCAATAAAAAAGAGATTAGTGTTATCTAACCTCTCATTATTCCTACTTAAAACCTTTCTCTTCTAAAAATTTAAATACTTCCTTGCGATATGGCATTGCTGGAATAGCACCATTTCGTTGTACTTCTAATGCCGCAACTGCAGTTGCGATTTGCATAGCATCTTTTAATTCTCTTCCTTGGTCTAACATTGCTGATAAAGAACCTGTGAATGAATCTCCAGCACCTACTGTATCAATTGCTTTTACTTTAAATGCTGGAATTAATGTGTGTCTATCTTTATTAACTAAAAGAGATCCAATAGTACCTAAAGTAATAATTACATTTTGACAACCTTTTTCAAGTAATACTTTAGCACCTTCTACATATTCTTCCATAGTTTCTATTTTGCGGTTAATAATAATGCCTATGAGTAACTTCAACTTTGATTTTACCCTCGTATTGTTTATTAAAATTATTTACCATTACAGCCATATTATCGCCATCTGTTCCAGTAAAACCATTCCAAAAACTTAATGAAATTTCGCCATCTTCTCCAGTAGTTACCTTCGTCGTTATCACACGCAACTAAACAGATAGAAGCAACAAATAAAAGTAAACATAAAATATTTTTTTATATTTTTTCCTCTTTTCTTTTATTATTCTTAACATCCCATTGATGTAGAATTTAAATCTAGTCTTGTAATAATATCTTCTTGAATCTCAGGAGACAGATCCAAGAAATTAACAAAAGTTCCATGAATTCTCATGATATAAACTCCTGATGGAGCATATTTTTGCGGATTTTCTAAAACTTTTCGCAAAATTTCAGGTGTCGTTACATTCACATATAAATAGAACGGAGAAATTCCATCCTTTAGTTCATTGAAAAATAATGGCTTAATGACATTTTCATAAAATTTAACACCTTTATATTTATTTTCCCCTTTAAAAAATCTAGGATCTATACCTAAATGAGAAGCATAACCACCAGAAAATTTTTCAAAAGGTAACTTCATATTTGATAGAATTCTGAATCCCAAACCATTAAATGCCTCACCATATAAAGGGTCAACACCATAACCCAACATATTACGGCTCTTTCTTCCATCAGGTGTAGCTCCTACCCAATAACCATAAGTTAAATGTGTAGAAGGACTAGAAAAATCAGGACGGAAAGGATTTCCTAAATAGTTCTTTTGTTTTTTTAGGATATCGCTTACTTTAATAGCTATCTTTCTTGCTTCTTCATCTACTCTTGGAATATTATTTCCAAATTTAGGAGCAGAAACCAAAAATTTATGTAAATCTTCATAACCTTCAAAATTCTTTTTCAATGCATCTACTAACATATCCTTTTGATTAGGATATTTTCTTACAAATTCATCTATCGCAATAAACGAGTCTGCCAAAACTGTCAATCCATGTACAAGACAACCGCTTCCGTTATATTTTGTTCCTTGATTATTAGAATCTCGCATATCAAATCCAGTTTCAATTCCTCCCATAAATACACTTAGAAAAGGTACTTTTAACATTGATAATGCAACTGATGCATTGTTTGCTGCTAATACCATTTGTTTAACTATTTTTTCAAGTAAAATATAAAAATCATCTCTAATGGTTTCTAATGAATAGTTATTAACATCTACTAATTTTTCACCTGAAATCATAGATGTACCACCAGTTAACAATACTTCTAATACTTTAGGTAAATTTAGCCAACTGTTAGTTGTATTACCATTATCTTTCCCCATAATTAAAGGTTCTTGGCATCCAGCTATAGAATAATCTGCTAAATCATCTTCTTCTATGCCATTGGATTTTAGAACTTCAAAAAGAGAATCATCATTAAATAGTGAAGGCGTTAATACACCAGGTGTAAAGAAGAATCTTCCCATCTCTTCATATAACTCCATTGGTGTATTTTTATGTAACTTAACAGATAAAATAGGCTGTGGTAAATTCATGTCAAAATATGCATCTAATATTGCATAACTCATTAGATTTGTTAAATCATTTCCTTCCTTATCTTTTCCACCAATAATGACATTTTGACTTATCGCCCAACTTCTGTCACCTACATTGTAAAAAACTAAGAAATGCTTAAATAATTCAGCAGCTTCTTCCCTTGTTAAATCATTAACATATGGATTAAAAATACGGTCAGCATTTCCTAAAGAAAAAGCATATGGATTAGGTGCCTGTTCAATACACATAATTTCCCAAAGTAAAAGATATAACTGTAATGCCTCGTATAGGTTTGTAGCAGGTCCACCATTTATTTTTTTTAAAGATTGTTCTAAATAAACCAACTCTTCTCGACGTTCATCGCTACAATTATTTTTCTTTATTTCAATCAATTCTAAATATCTATTAATTAACAATTTAACGCCACCTAATGCTATTTTTAAAGCTTCATAAAAAGGTGATTTGTTAATTTCTATCTTGCTAATTAAATTATCAATACCATATTTTAATGCGTAACGGAAATCTGGGATAATATGACCTGAAACCTGTTCAACAAAGAACATTACTTCTTTTGTATAATTTTGAACTGATTCATTAGTTTCAGATAATATTTTCACCATTGAAGAATCAAACGTAAAATTTCGCACTTTATTAATTCTTTCAACTGTAAATTCATCGTTCGGTTCAATATCGTTATAAATAGCCATTGGATCACAATAGCCAGAAAATCCTTCAACTGTAAATGAAGGATTAATCAATGCATAACTTTTAGCAAATGCATCTCTTTGTGTTCCAACAAAAATTGCATTATCACTTAATGACAATGGAATTTCTTTTAACACATCACATAACAAATAAGCCTTCCTAACTTCTTCATCAAGACCAATGTATTTGTTTTTGTTTTTCATTTCAATTTCTTTAGTAATAAACCAACCGTCAAGACGTTTTATTTGTCTTTCTTCTTGATAAAGCGACTTCGCCATAGCGGTTAGTTTTCCAATTGGATATATGTTTTTCATTTAGTTAGCTCCTATGTTGAAATAACTTTTAAATTATTTTCTTCAAATTTTTTAATAAAGGTTTGTAAAATATCATTTGTTATAAAACCATCTGTTACTAAATATTCACTTTCCCATTTATTTTTACCAAATTCATGATAAGGTAAAAATTCAAAAACAGTATTTGATGTATCGAATCTGCAAAAATAGTTTATGAAACCATCTAAATTATTTGAATTTATATTATTAATTAGAGGTATACGGATATGTTGAAATCTACCTAATTCGCAATTTTTTTCGAAATTAAATTTAACAATTTCAGAACTACATTTAGTATACTTTTCTAGTATTTAATCATCATAATGTTTAAAATCCATTATTAAATAATCGACATATTGACATAAATCATTCAGTCTTTTTGATGTTCCATTGGTTTCGATTGTCGTATGTATTCCCTGTTCTTTTAACTTTCGCAACAATTCAAATAATTCATCAAACTGTAATGTTGCTTCTCCACCAGTAAAGGTGACACCACCACCAGAAAAAAACAACATTTTAGAATTCACTACCTCATCAACAATTTCATCAACTGTTAAATCAAAACCTTTTTTTCCACTAATACCTTCTGGATTTGAACACCAAATACAACGCATGTTACATCCAGAAAGATGATAAACTAAACGATTACCAGGACCGTCTTGTCCGAAATTAAATCCTTTAGCGAATATTTTCATTATTACCAAATACTTTCTAATAAATATTTATTTGCAAAAACACTTTCTACAGATTCAACTAATAACTTGTCTGGTTTTACAAAGAAACTAATGACTACTTCATCATTCATATATATTTCAGCAGAACGTGTATCGAAAATCATTCTAACGTGTACTTTATCTTTATTAACAAAACTATATTTCTTGTCAGTAGAAACTTCCATGCTATGTGAATTTTCATCATACTTAAACCAATGGTTACCAAGATAAATCTTTGTATCTTTTGTAATATCAAATTCCAATTCCATAGGTAAAGAAATTTGTGTTTCGCCATTAATAGATAAAGAACATTCATCCATACGAAGTTTTTTTATAGAGTCTAATGGCTTTCTAAATAAATGATATTGATCATTCTCTTTGAAAATTGTCAATTCTGTAAACAATGCCATTGATTGTGCAAATCCAAATCTTCTATTAGGCTCTTTTTCATGGAATAGCCAGTCGTGATCATGATCTCTTAACCAAGCAGTATAAATTCTTTTTTTATCATCGCAATAATTGTTGAAAGTTTGACCAGCGTAAACCGAATCACCATAATCCAAATATCTATCTTCAGTTAAAGCTTTAAAACAAAAATCTTCGAATCTTCCAATTTGATATTTTCCACTAGCACCATATAGTACCCATAATTCTTCATCACTATTAGAAACTTTGAGTTTAAATAAATCTGGACATTCGTACAAATCCATATTTCTAGAACAAAAATCCCATGTTTTACAATCAGTAGATTTATAGAAACTAACACAGTTTTTATTATCATATGTCTCATAAACTGCGATTACCAACGTCTTGTCATCAACTTGAAGGATTTTCGGATCACGCCAAGTCATATAATCAGGTACGTTTATAATAGGATTGTTTGGTAAATATGTATAATTTAACCCACCATCAGTACTATATAAGAGATTTTGACATCCGCCTGTTGTTACTTCTGGTCGACCATGATACTGAACAGTAAATAAATCAGTATATGCAGCTAAAATAACATCATTACCTAAACCAGATATATTATTTTTGTCAATTAACGCGCTACCTGAAGCAATGTGTAACTTGCTATTTCTAGGCATTAATACATCCTTTATCTCTTCAAAATGAACACCATCTGTACTACGAGCCAATCCCCAAGAAACATTAGTTGCATAATGATGATTAGCAAATGGATTATGTTGAAAATACATGTTAAACACTCCATAATTATAGAATAAGCCGTTCGGATCATTCATCCACCCGCGCTTAGGCGAAAAATGAATTTGTTGACGTATTTCCTCATTATATAAATCAGGATATAGCAATTTTTCGGTTTCGATAGGACCTCCAGCAATTATTCCATCAAACAAACATTCATTAACATCATCTCTACAAATCAATTTAACTTTTTCGCTATTATATCTTTTTAAATCCATAGCAACATAAAAATCATGTTTTTCATTTGGTAGTGCGATACCAATTAAAAATTCATTCTTTACGACACCATCAACTTCCACATCAATGTAGTAAAACGTTTCTGGATTATCACTTCTAACAGGAATGTGCAAATATCCTTTACCAACTAAAAATTCTTTACTTATCATAGACTTACTCCTTATATTCAATATATTCTTTAAAAGATTTACCTTCGAAAATTGATGCAACTAAAATTGCCGCACCATACGCAGCCTCTTCAAGATGTTTTGGCATAAACAATGGCATATCATAATCTTTTTTAATAATTTTTTGAAAAGCTTTATTTAAACGTACGCCATTACCAGTTCCAATCAAATATTTCTTACGACCTGTCACTTTTATAATTTGATCATAAAATTCCTTTAACTCATTACTCATTCCTTTTAAAAATGCATATGTTAAAGCAGCAGGTGTAAAATTTTTTTCATTTATATTTATAATTGATGCTCTAGCATTTGGATTATGCCTTTCACCTTTGAATTTTGTATTTACAATTGGAATATCTTCATCAGTTAAATCTAATGCCCATTTGTTCATTATTTCATAATCAAATGGAGTAAATGAAACTTTAGAGAAGAAATTTTTTAACAATTGATAAGAATAACCGCCACACAATGCACCACCAATAATTAAATAAGTATTATCAAAAAAAGGTCTTAATTCACATCCTAAGGGTGCTTCAGTATAATTATCAACGATGAATGTAATTTGGCTTCCTGTTCCATAATTAAGTACAACACCATCTTTATCTTTTACCGTTCCATAAACCAAAGCTTGATTATCACCTATTGCTGTATAAACTTTAATTTTATTTAAATATTCACCAACTATTTGAACTTTCGGTGTAACCTCAGGATAAAATTTAAAATTCAATCCTGCTCTTTCGATTGCAGTTTTATCCCATGAATGTTCTTTTATATCATATAGACCTAAAGAGGCAGCATTACTTTCATGTAATAAAGGTCTTGTTTTATTTGTCAATCTAATAGCTAAATAATCTCCAACAGTTGAAATACAAGCAGCATCTATAGGAATTAAGTTATTTATAGTATCAAAATATAAACTTGCTGAACCGAATCCTGTAGCTATATTATATCCAGATAAATTCGTTAACTTTTCAGCATAACTTTTAGAATCTAACATTTCGTTGCATCTTTCATCTTGCCAAGTAAATAATGGAGATACCGCACTACCCGATTCATTTAAATACAATATACCGTGCATTTGATTACTAATTCCACTAGCTTCAACTTCATATAGTTTGCTATAATCTTCTATAGCGCGTAAGCAAATAGAAATAATTCTATCAGCATCTTGCATTCGTGCATTATCATCAGTATAAATATTAGCATTGTTTTTGAACGTATCTATCTTACAAATTTTACCTTTTTTATTGATTAGAACCAAACTAATTGATGTAGTCCCAATATCAACACCTAAAAACATAAAACCACTTCTTTCTACATTTCAATCATAAATAAACGATAGTTTTCCATCTTCATTATATAAAAAGTTTACCCTTTGTCAAGCGACTTAACAAAGTTGTATATAAAAAATAAGGGAAATATTAGAATAAATTTTATGAAAATTGACAAAAAAATTCTAACAATGTATAATTTATACATATGAAAAACACTATTAATGCAGAATTTACAAAAAAAGTTAATCAACAAAAGATACTTCATTTAATTCGCGAAAAAAATTGTTCTAGAATAGAAATTGCTAACATAACCGGCTTAACTAGAGCGGCTATTTCATTAATTTGCGACAACTTATTAAAAGAAGGGCTAATTATTGAAACACAAGCAAAAAAATCACAAGGAGGAAGACCTAAAATCGCATTAGAAATCAACAAAAATTACGGATTATTAGGAGCAATATCTTTCTCACGTGAAGAATATCACATCGGAATAGCAGATTTTTCTGGTCGTTCAATTCATGAAGAAAAAGGTTTAATGGATAAAAATAATCCAGATGTAACATTAGAGAAAATGGTCACATTTTTTTCAAAGAATTTAAATAAAGACCAAAAACTATTGGGAATAGGGATTTGTGCGCCTGGTCCGTTAGATAAAAAAGCAGGTAAATTGTTAGATTTAGCAAACCTAAATAAGTGGAGTAACTTAAACATTTGCAAATATTTTGAAAACCATCTAAAATGTCGAACAGTATTAGATAATTTTTCAAACGCATTAGCTTTAGCTGAATGTATAATTAACGAAAACTGTCAAACAAAATATTTGGTGTTAGTTATCGATAGTGGGTTTGGTTCCGCTGTAATTGCACAAGACTCTTTATCAATGTTATCCGAATGCGAATTAGGACATATCACAGTTAATATGTACGGAGAAAAATGTGACTGTGGAAATAAAGGATGTTCAGAATTATACGTTAACGAACACAAGTACAACGGAACACCTAAAGAAAGAAAAGAATTTTTTGAAGCATTAAGTTCTACAATAATTACAGCATATAACATATATAAAACAAATCAGGTTTTTATATTTGAAACATTTAATGAAGACTTTGTAATTTTCAAAAAAGAATTAAAAAAATATCTTAAGAAAAAATCTAACATTAATTTTGATATACAAAAATCAGTATTAGAAAACGAATATATATTCACATCAGTTAATCTTTTATTCTTAAACGACTAATTAGTAATTTGACAACAGGTTATTTCTGTTGTCTTTTTTTTATCCAAAATTATTCTTCAAACTCTAATTAACAAACATACAGAGAATAAAAAAGCCTACTTATCTATCAAATGATAATTTCGGCTTAATTACAATATTTTTGTTATTCTATAAGACTATAGTAGTTATATGAATTATATATATCAAATGGGAGCAACCGTAACTACTCCTCCCCAAGTTGATATGGTAGATTCCATTTCTTAAAAATAAAAGTATCGATTTCCTAGATTGCGAACCTATAAAAACGATACTTAAATTGTTTTTAATTTATTTTAGTTGTTTAAAATTTATATAAAATAATATCATCGTTAATCATAAATATTTTTTCATTTTTTGAATTAGTCCTTGAAATCAAAATTTCAAATTTCATTAACTTATTTAAAATTTTTAATGCACCTTGTTTTGTAATATCAAGCTTACAAAAATCAATAAATCCTCTAAAATTAAACCAACCTTTTTTACTATTAATCATTATTCTTTTTACATAATATGATTCTGTTGGTGATAAGGATTCACCTATATGCGCAAGTCTTTCTTTAATTACATTTAAATTCTTGTATACTAGGTAATATTTATTTGATAAATTCAAAAGATACGAAATAAAATAAGTCAAGTCATTATGCGAAAATCTACTATTGTCTATTGCTTTGTAATAGTTATTTTTATCATCATTAATTGCTTCACTTATAAATGTTGGTAATAACTCGCTCATATCAGCAAGTAGACTAACCCATAATGATACCATGCGTGCAGTTCTTCCGTTATAATCATAATAAGGATGGATATAAATCATATAATAATGAGCAATGAAAGGTAAATAAAAATTACGATTATTAATTTCTTTATTAACATATTTAAATAGTGAATCCATACATTCTTCAATTTTCTCTGCTGGACAGCCTTCGTGATCACCAACATACACTTTATCTAAACGATAATATTCTCCATCTAATTTAGTATTATCATTTAAACAATCCATAGATAATAAGTTATACAGCATAATCAAATTTTCTTTATTGAACTCGGGCTTTTTTAATATAAACTCAAACCCTTTAATCATATTTCTTATAATAATATCATTTGAATCTAGTTCTTCCTTGACGTTATTATAAATATCCATCATTTGTCTTCTAGTAGTATTAATACCTTCTATTCTTAAACTACCATCTAATTCAGAAGCCATTCTAGAAACGAAAATATCTTCATAATTATCAGAAATAATAGTGGATTCCTTTTCTAATAAATCACTATTAATAAATTCAAAGTACTCGTTTAAATAAGTAATTAATTCGTTCGACTTATAATAATACAATCTTGAAGAATTAAAAGATAAAAGAGGTAATTCAACTTTCGTATCATGTGAAAAAGTATCTTTAAAAACTAAAAACTCTTTTAATTCATGACTTTCAAGTAAAATATTATATTTTCTATTCATACGTAAGTCTTCATTAGTAAAAAAATGATTTCCCATTAAAGCCTTTAATAAAATTTCTTCATAATTCTTCATTTAGAAACAACTCCTTTATACACTTATTGTAAACCACTTCGTAAACTAAGTCAAGGATATTGTGTAAACCACTTCGTAAACCAAACTCAAATCAATTGAGATACAAAATAATAGTCCCACCTTCTGGGATTCTTTCACCAAATGCAGGTTCTTGATCTATAACAGTATAACCATTTCCAATATAAAGATATTTATAATATGGAGATGGTTTTATTTTACTTTTATTTATATTAATAAAGTTAGGAACATTATGATATGGAGTATCTATAAACCATCTTAATTCTTTTTCTATTTGATTTTTATAATCTTTTTTTACATTTAAAAGAGGTAGTATTTGTTCGAATATTTCACCTACCATAGGTGCTGCAACTACTCCACCGTATTGGATTGTATTTTTAGGATTATCTATTGCTAAATAAACAACTGCCTTTGGGTCATTCATAGGTGCAGCCCCCAAAAATGATAGGATGTAGTTTCCTTGCATATACTGTCCGTTTGGTCCAACTTTTTGGGCTGTTCCCGTTTTACCTCCCACCCTATAACCATCAACATATGCATTTCTTCCTGTACCAAGTGCACTAACACTTTCTAAAGAATGTCTCATAAGAGCTGATGTGTTTTCACTTATTACTCTTCTTTTAACAATAGGAGTATTTTCTAATACTACATCACCTAATTCATTTACTATCTTTTTAAGTACATAAGGAGTTAATAAATTGCCA
>JBGVOE010000115.1:0-37599 GCA_045126355.1 Anaeroplasmataceae bacterium
CAGTCGAGTAGACACTTCCTCGACACCCACCTCTCTTTTCAACTTTATATTGTTCTAAAATATCATAGTGTGAGTTAGCTGTGTCTTCAGTGCCCCTCACAGAACCGTACGTGCAGTTTTCCCGCATACGGCTCTTCACAAAATACCTTTAGGTCATTTGCCAATGCCATATATCAACTTTCACTCTAGGTTCTTCTATGTAATATTCCCATACTCTCAAGAAATGGTCGTATTTCATTTTCCCTTTTTGGTCTCTACGGTTTAACCATTTATATAGAGTATATCTAATGTACTTATAGAATTTAATTAGACTTTCAAAATTTCCATTGATGCCATAATAATTATAATGCCCTACTAATTTCCTATTTAGGGATTTACATATTTTGGCTAATGGGTCGTGCATATGCTCTTTTATCCAAACTTTTGCACTTGCTCGTTTAACTTTTAATTTCTTTCTACTTGTTATAATATTTGTTCGATATTTACCATTAATAGTTTTATCGTTGTGAAATTCAAAGCCTAGGAAATCAAACTTATCTTTTCCACCTTTAAATCTACCAAATGGTATTATCCTTGTTTTGTCAGTTGCTACTTCAAGTCCGAATTTTGCTAGCCTCTCCACAAGTTCTTTGTAAAATCTTTGTGCTTCTTGTTCGTATTGAAATAAAACAACAAAATCATCGGCATATCTTACCAAATACATTTCACCTTTGTAATTCTTCTTGATATGCATAAACCATAAATCTAGCACGTAATGTAGATATACATTTGCTAGTATTGGTGATATAAGTCCACCTTGCGGTGTTCCTTTATCACTCTCATGAAACTTTAAATCTTCGATAATCCCACTCTTAAGAAATCTAACAATATATCTTAAGAAGTTCTTATCTCCGATATCATGATTTAGAAATTCCATCATCCATTTGTGGTCTACATTATCAAAGAAACCTTTAATATCACAGTCTAGGATATAGTTAACTTTATTTCTCATTATGTGATTATTGATTTCTTCAATAGCCATATGGCAATTTCGGTTTTCTCTAAATCCATATGAACAATCTAGGAATTTTGTTTCATAGATTTCATTTAGTACATAAGCCATACAGCCTTGAACTAACTTATCTTCAAAAGCCGGTATTCCTAGTGGTCTTTTACCACCATTTGCTTTTGGTATGTAAGTCCTTCTTACTGGTTGTGGTCTATATGAAAAGGACTTCATTCTTGTGAGTAAATTGTCTATATTCTCTTCAAGATTTAATCCGTATTCATCTTTTGTAACTTTATCTACTCCACTAGCCTTACTACTATTTTCCTTTCTAAATTGTTCCATAAGCGTTTCTTTGTTTATGTAATTCATTAAGGTTTGTAATTTTGCATATTTCTTGGCCAATGTCCTTATATCTTTACGTTCATTTCCCATCTTCATATACCTCTAGTGTAATCAATGTTTACATATAAAGAAACAATATTTCGTGGTCTTTCCTTCCCTCCAGTATCATTACTACCTTCATTGGTACTATGAAGACTCCGACTACTCATATCCCTTTCCTATATCTTGAGGTTCAAGCTCTTGTATATAGGTTACTCTTATAGAGAGAATATGAGTCCTCCCGGGTATCCATATAACATCAATAATCTACACGCCTTGCTCTATAACCCCGGTGGAACTCTCATTATATCTCGCATTATCGATATAACCGGTATTGCATTCAATGTAGAGGAACATCTCTGCTTCCACAACTTTATATATGACGGAGCTGAATTACTTCACGCTTTCGCATTAAGGCTTGCAGTATCCCTGACCTACGCTTAAACCTAATCTCACGACTTCGGTTCCAAGGTCTCAGTACTAGATGGCTTGCTAGGTCTTTCTAGGTCGGAATCCCACCGACTATGTTATGTGAACCGTACCGGCGCACCCACCAAATGTATTATAACATAAAAAGAAACCATTTCATAATGAAATGATTTCTCTTTAACTATTATTCATTTATGATTTTAGCTATTTTTTCTAATTGTTCGTAAATAACAATATGTTGTGGACAGTGCTTAACACATTTACCGCATTTAACACAATTAGTTGGTAATTCTTTAACATCAAGTTTTGCCATTTGTTCTTTGAATTTATTTAAGTCTTGATGAATTCCATAGTTATTAAATAAAGCAAAAATACGAGGAATATTTACTCCTACTGGACATGGCATACAGTATCTACAACCTGTACAAGGAATAAAATCATTTCCTAAGATTAATTTTTTAGCTTCATTAACTATATTTAAATCTTCTTCTGTTAATGGTTTATAATTTGCAAATGTATTTATGTTATCAGTTAATTGTTCTAAATTACTCATACCAGATAAAATTACTTTGTTATTTGGGAAATGTGCTACATATCTTAATGCCCAAGAAGCAACACTCATATTAGGTTCTTTTTCTTTAAATAATGCTTCTGCTTTTGGTGTTACATTTGCTAGTACTCCACCTCTAACAGGTTCCATTATTACAACGCTAATTCCTCTTTTTGTTAACTCTTCATATTGTTTTTTAGCATCTTGCATTTCATAATCTAAATAATTAAATTGAATTTGAGCAAAATCCCACTCTAGTTCATCAGCAATAGGAATAATATTTTGTGCTGGATCATGGAATGAAAAACCTAAATTTTTAATCTTTCCTTCATTTTTAAGCGATACTAAATATTCATAAACACCTAATTTTTTATATAATTCATGATAACCTATATTCATTGCATGACATAAGTAAAAATCAAAATATTCAACTTGGCATTTTACTAATTGCTCAGCAAAGATTCTTTTTGCGTCATCTATTGTTTTTAAATCCCAACTTGGCATTTTTGAAGCTAATTTGAATGAATTTCTTGGATATTCTTTTAAAATTTTTCCAATAACTAATTCACTTTTACCATTATGATATGGATAAGCTGTATCAAAATATGTTATTCCATTATCAATTGCATATTTAACCATTTTTTTAGTATGTTCATAATCGATTTCATCAGTTCCTTCAACTAATGGAAGTCTCATACATCCCATACCTAATAAAGATACTTTTTCATTATTTATATTTCTATATTCCATAAATTAAAACCCCTTAAATTTATATTCTAGTTTAATTATAACATATACCTATAAAGAAAAGAAACTCCCATTTTTTTAATAATAGGAGTTTAATTTATTAGTTATTTGTCTCATCATCACTAGATAAAATAGCCATAAATGCTTCTTGTGGAACTTCTACTGTTCCGATAGCTTTCATACGCTTTTTACCTTCTTTTTGTTTTTCTAATAGTTTTCGTTTACGGCTTATATCTCCACCATAACATTTAGCTAATACATCTTTTCGCATAGCTTTAATGTCTGTTCTAGCGATTACTTTATGATTAATAACTGCTTGAACAGGAACTTCGAATAATTGTCTAGGGATAACTTGTTTAAGTTTTTCACAGATTATTCTTCCTCTTGGTTGAGCAAAGTCTTTATGAACAATACTACTTAATGCGTCTACTACTTCACCATTAAGCATAATATCCATTTTAACTAGTTTTGATTCACGATATTCACTTAATTCATAGTCAAATGAAGCATATCCACGTGTTGCTGATTTTAATTTATCAAAGAAATCATAAACAATTTCAAGTAGTGGAATATAGTAATGAATTACTACTCTGTTATCTTCAATATATTCCATAGTATCAAAAATACCACGTTTCTTTTGACAAATATCCATTACTGCCCCAACATATTCACTTGGAGTCATAATTGTCGCTTTTACGAATGGTTCTTCAATACTTTTAATCTTTTGTTGTTCAGGTAAAAGTGATGGATTTTCAATTGTCATTTTACTTCCATCAGTTAAATTTACATGATATACAACGCTTGGAGCTGTCGCTATTAAATCGATATTGAATTCTCTTTCAATTCGCTCTTGGATAATATCCATATGTAGTAGACCTAAGAAACCTGTTCTAAATCCAAATCCTAGTGCTTGTGATGTTTCAGGTTCATATACTAAAGCTGCGTCTGATAATTTTAATTTATCTAGGGCATCCTTTAAATCATTATATTTTTTAGTATCAATTGGATATAGACCACAATATACCATTGGATTTAATTTACGATAACCAGGTAAACTTAAATTACTAGTATTTTCTTTAGTTGTAATAGTATCCCCAACGGCGATTGTTTGAATATCTTTAATTGAGGCACAAATATAACCTACATCTCCAACAGTTAAGAATCCTCTTTTTACTTCTTTAGGAGTTTTAACACCTAATTCAGTAACGATATATTCAGCATCTGTTGCCATTGTTTTAATTGTATCGCCAACTTTAATTGTTCCGTTAAAAACCCTAACAAGTATAACTACACCACGATATGGGTCATAGGCAGAGTCAAATATTAAAGCTTGAACTGGCGCAGTAGGATCTCCTACTGGAGCTGGTACTGTGTTTACAACAGCTTCTAATGCTTCTTCAATTCCTAAACCAATCTTTGCACTAGCTAATACCGCATCATCAGCTGGAAGACCAATAAAGTTTTCAATTTCATCTTTTACTCTTTCTACATCAGCACTTGGTAAGTCAATTTTATTGATTAATGGAATGATTTCTAAGTTATTATCTAAAGCTAAATAAACGTTTGCTAATGTTTGAGCTTCTACACCTTGAGATGCATCTACTACTAAAATTGCACCTTCACAGGCAGCTAAACTTCTACTTACTTCATAAGTAAAGTCAACATGGCCTGGAGTGTCAATTAAATGAAGAATATAAGTTTCTCCATCTTTTGCTTTATATAAAATTTCTACCGCATTTAATTTAATTGTAATACCACGTTCACGTTCTAAATCCATACTATCTAGGATTTGATCTTTCATTTCACGTTCAGTAAGTGTATTAGTTAATTGTAAAATACGATCCGCTAAAGTACTTTTCCCATGATCAATATGGGCGATTATACAAAAGTTTCGGATTCTTTTTTGTCTAGCAAGTAATTCTTCACGATTTATATTACTCATATCAACCACTATCCTTTCGCTATACAATTATATTGTATTTTCGATAATTTTACAAGTTTTTTCTTTTTTTCTAAGAAAAAAAAGAGTGGATATTCCACTCTATGCTTTCATATCTATTTTACTTATCTTTTTGTACTATATTTATTTTGTACTAAAATACTATAAGGCATATATTTATCTAACTCTTTAGATGAAATTAAAATATTTTGTAAATGCTTAAATTCTGCCTCATCTAAATAAGGTGTCATACTCCAGGCTTCAATATCTTTATATCTTTGAATTGCTTTTGTTAATACAGTTATATCAGTTTCTTTAAAGAAATCTTTAATACTTAAAGCAATTTTTTCTGCTGATGAAGTATTAACCCAAATCAAGCTTTCAGCAATTGCATTTGTAAAATTAATTATTTGTTCATCATTTTCATCGATATAACTTTTTAAAGCTTGATAACAAGTATAGGCAACATTATCAGTATAAGCACCAACACTTGCTAATACATACCCTATATTAGCTATTTCAAGTTCTGATGCAGTTGGCTCAAATAAAGTTGTAAAATCAGCTTCTCCGCTTATAAAGGCTCCTGCTTGCGCAGCAAAAGCGATATCTGTTCTAATATTAACATTTGAATCCGCTTTATCTACACCAGGATTAAGTCCTTCTTCTTTTAATACATATTCTAGTGTCATCATAGGCATTCCACCACGTCTTCCACCTAAAATCGATTTACCATTTAAATCTTCTAAAGTAAAGTCTTCTATTTTCTCTCTACCTACAATAAACGTTCCATCTTTTTGGGTTAATTGAGCGAATGTAATGGCATAATCGCTTCTTCCTTGGGCATATACATAAATACTTGCCTCAGGCCCCATTAATCCAATTTCAGCGTCTTTACTAAGTAGTGTTGCCATAACTTTGTCTGCTCCACTAGCTAAAATTAGTTCTACTTCTAAATCATATTTTTCAAATATTTTCTCACTCATTGCTACATATTGCGGAGCATAAAATACTGAGTGAGTTACTTCTGCGATTGTGATTTTATTTTTATTTTTTTCACAACCACTTACAAATAGTGTAGATATTCCTACACAAAGTAGTGCAAATAGCACATACATTCTTTTTAGTTTCAAATTCTATTATTCCTCTTTATAATTTTAGCAATAAGATTTAAGATTTTATACATTAACATTGTTACCACAGATAATGTAACTATTCCCATCATAACGATATCTAATCTAAACACTTGTGTTCCATAAGTAATCAAATACCCTAATCCTTTTTTTGATACGATAAATTCCCCTACTATTACACCAATCCAACTCATTCCAATATTTATTCTTATAATATTTAAAATATCATTTAATGTAGCTGGTAGGATTAAATATCTTAGAATTTGAAGTTTAGTTGCTTCAAATGTTTTAAATAATTTAATCTTTTCACTATCAATATTGTTAAAAGCATTTAATGCGTTTATAACAGTAATTACTAAAGAAATTGAAATACTTACAACGACAATTCCTTTAATATTAGCTCCTACCCATATAATTAAAATTGGAGCTAGCGCTGTTTTTGGTAAGGCATTAAATACGATTAAAAACGGATCAAAGATTTTAGCTAGTATTGGAAATTCATATAAAATAATTGCGATTAATAAACCCAAAGATGTTCCTAAAACTAATCCGATTACTACTTCATAGGTCGAAACTAGGGTATGGATTAATAATTCATTAGAACTTAAATATTTAACAAATAAAGAAACTATTTGCGATGGACGTGAAAATATAAAAGGATCTATTATATTTGTTAATGAAAATATTTCCCATAAAAAGATAAAAACAAATAAAATAACTAACTGTGTAATTAATATAATCCATTTTTCCTTTTTATATTTTTTTATAAATTCATTGTGAAGACTTATCATTTACTTCACCCCAAATTTTGTTAAAATATTCTTTAAATAAATAAGAATTTCTTCTTTCAAATGGATTTAGGTTATTAAATGGTATATCTATTTGTTCTTTTAGTTTAGCTGGTCTATTAGATAGTAATAAGATACTATCAGCCATACTTATAGCCTCACTAATATCATGAGTAACGATAATTGTAGTTATTTTTAAATCTTTTAAAATATTATAAATATCATAACTTACTAATATTCTTGTTTGAGAATCTAGCGCACTAAAAGGTTCATCTAAAAGTAACATTTTAGGATTTATCAAGATTGCTCTTATTAAAGCTACTCTTTGTCTCATACCACCTGATAATTCGGCCGGATATGAATAAATAAATTCTTCCAATCCATATTTAGTTAATAATTCTTTTGCTTCCTCTATCTTTTCATCTGTTATTTTCTTTTGAATTTTTAAACCAATTAAAACATTATCTAAAATATTTAACCAAGGTAGTAAATTATCTTGTTGAAACATATAACCAATACTACTCGGTTTTATAATTTTACCATGTGTTGGTTTGATTAGATTTGCCACAAGGTTTAAAATAGTTGATTTTCCGCATCCACTTGGTCCTATTAATACATAAATACTTCCATCTTTTACAATAAATGATAAATCTTCTAATACTTTAGTTTCCTTCTTTAAATCGTAGAAACTTTTATATACATTTTCAAATATTAATGAATTTGACATCAAAATCCCCTATCTTCCTGCTATTTTAGTTTATTAATATATTTTGTTATTGTTAACTAAAAAAGCCCAAAAAGGAAAAAATAAAAGGACCCACGAAGGGTCCAGTTTGCATTCTATAAGCCATGTTCTGTAATAGGTAATAATTTATCTACGAACAATCGCCTTAATATTGATTCTTAATTCTCTTTATTAAGCTCCCCTACCATAATTTGGGTTTCTAGCTTGAGGGGTTTACCGCGTTTCACTCTAACTTTTCAATTAGATTCGTCACTGTGGCACGTTTTAGATTTAGCCGTATCAAGATTGACTTAGGCTTCTTCTTGCCGTCACCCTTTCGGGTGCCCTGATTTATTGTTTCATCAGGCACAAACACTACATTCATCACAGAATGTGCTAGCATGGACTTTCCTAACACCAAATAATTGATGCTTAATTACCCGAATGCATTATTATTATACAAATTTTTAAAATATTGTCAAATTAAAACTGTTCACGATTTAATAAATAATCATCACTATTTATTAATTTTAATTTTTCAAATACAAAATTGATTATAAAGACTAAGATAATTGGTAATATAAAATGCATTAAACCAATTTGCCATAAGATTGTATACCATTCATATCCTAAATTATTCATCGCTTCTACTGCACCAAATTGACCTACAAAACCACAAGTTCCCATACCTGCTCCAACACTTGTATTAGGCATTTTTAGTAGTGTTGTTGAGATTGGGCCTAAGATCGCACTAGCAATTATTGTTGGAAGCCATATAATCGGTTTTCTTAAGATATTTGTAAATTGTAACATACTAGTACCAATTCCAACACTAAGTAAACCTGATAACCCATTCTTTTTGATACTACAAATTGCAAATCCTACCATTTGGCAACAACATCCTACTGCGGCAGCTCCCGCAGCCACCCCATTTATACCAATACTAATACAAAGTGCGGCACTTGATATTGGAGCGGTTAATGTCATACCAACGATAACTGCAATAATTAATCCCATTAAAAATGGTTGTGCGTTTGTAGCACTCTCAATTACCTCTCCTAAAGCAGTCATTGCCATTCCAATTGGTTTACCAGTTAAAATAGCAACAATACCTCCACTTAAAATACTTGATAGTGGAACTAATATGATATCTAGTTTTGTTTTACCAAAGACCAATCCTCCAACCTCAGCGGCTACAATTCCGGCAAAATAAGCTCCTAATGGGCCTCCACCGCAATTAATAGCGATACTTGCTGCAGCAATTGCTGAAACTACTACAATTGGTTTATGTTTAAGTGCTAAAGCAATACCAGCTCCAATTGCCGCTCCATAAACAGGACTTGTTGCTCCTAAAGCATTTGAAATAGGTTCTAAAAATGATAAAAATGGTATTTTTGTTAACGTTTGAAAAATAGTTCCGATAATTAAACTAGCAAATAGACCAATTGCCATACCATTTAATCCAACAATAAAGTAGCGATTTAGAAAGTATTTAATCTTACTTAAAATTAATTCTTTTTTAATCATTATCTCATCTTCTTTCAAAAAAGAGTTTAAAAAAGAGCAAACTACCTTTTGATAATTTGCTCTTAAATATTTATTCTTTAATGGGCAAACTTTAATTATTATTTAAGTTTCCATTATTTATTATTCAGTAACTTCTGGTTTTGCTACTGGAGTTAATGCATCTTTTCTAGATAAATCAACTCTACCTTTTTCGTCAATGCTAATACATTTAACGATGATTTGATCACCTAAAGATACTACATTTTCACATTTTTCAACTCTTTCTTTAGCTAAGCGAGAAATGTGACATAATCCTTCGCAACCTTCCCATAATTTACAGAATACTCCGTATTTTTCAATACGAACAACTGTTGCAGTATAGATTTCTCCAACTTTTGCTTCTCTAACGATTGCTTCAATTTTTTCAATTGCTTTATCGATCCAGATAGTTTCTTCATGCATAACCATAACTCTACCATCTTGTTCGATATCAATTTTAACGTTGTTGCAGTCTTCGATAATTTGAGTAATAGTTTTTCCTCCACTACCGATAACATCTTTAATTTTTGCAACATCGATTCTAATCATCTTAACTTTTGGAGCATATTTGCTTACTTCACTTCTTGGTCCTTCAATAGCATGAGACATATGTTCTAGGATTTCCATACGTCCTTTTTTAGCTTGTTCTAATGCTTCAGCTAAAATATCGAATGTTATACCACGGATTTTAATATCCATTTGAAGTGCTGTAATACCTTCTTTACTACCAGCAACTTTGAAGTCCATATCTCCTAAATGGTCTTCTAAACCTTGGATATCTGTTAAGATTGTATAGTAATCACCATAAGTAATTAATCCCATTGCGATACCAGCTACAGGTGCTTTAATAGGAACACCAGCAGCCATTAAGCTCATACAACCTGCACAAATACTTGCTTGAGAAGATGAACCATTTGATTCTAAGATTTCAGATACAACACGAATTGTATATGGGAATTCTTCTTCACTTGGAATAACTTGTGCTAATGCTCTTTCACCTAATGCACCATGTCCAACTTCACGTCTACCTGGTTGACCATATCTACCAGTTTCACCAACTGAGAATTGAGGGAAGTTGTAATGTAACATGAAACGTTTTTGATCTTCGATACCTAAACCATCAATAATTTGACCATCAGATAAGCTACCTAATGTAGTTACTGATAATGATTGAGTTTGACCACGAGTGAATAATGCAGAACCATGTGTTCTTGGTAATACATCTACACGTGAATCAAGTGGACGAATTTCATCTACTTTTCTTCCATCAGGACGGATTTTATCAACGCTAATTAAGCGTCTTACTTCATTATATAAAATTGTATCTAATGAATGTTGTACTTGTTTTAAATATGCTTTTTTAGCTTCTTCATCGATTACTTTTAATTCACCAACTTCTTTAATGAATACTTTTTCATCAAAGTGAGCTAAAGTTCTTTCATTAACTTCGTCAATTGCAGCATAACGAGCTAATTTATCTTCAATTCTAATTGCATTTACTAAATCTTCTTCAGCGAAAGCTTTAACTTCGCTATCGATAACTGGGTCAGAAACGAATAATACTGGTTCAACTTTTTCTTTACCAATTTCATTAGCAATTTCAATTTGGATATTACATAATCTTACGATTTCAGCATGACCAACTTGTAATGCTTTAAACATTGCTTCTTCACTTACTTGTTTAGCACCAGCTTCAACCATGTTGATAGCTTCTTTAGTACCAGCTACAGTTAAGTCGATATCACTTCTGCTTGCTTGTTCTGGAGTTGGGTTGATAATATATTCACCATCTACTCTACCTACTTTTACACCAGCGATTGGTCCTTCGAATGGAATATCAGATAACATTAATGCTAAACTTGAACCAAACATAGCAGCCATTTCTTGACCACCAACAGGATCAGCACTCATAACTGTGTTAACGATTTGAACTTCATCACAGTATCCTTCTGCAAATAAAGGTCTAATTGGACGGTCAATTAAGCGTGAAGTTAATGTTTCATGTTCACTTGGACGTCCTTCTCTACGTAAAAATCCTCCAGGAATTTTTCCAGCAGCATATAATTTTTCTTGGTATAAAACCATTAATGGGAAGAAATCTTGAGTTGTTTGAGTTGTTTTACTACAAACACAAGATAATACAGCAGATTCACCATATGTAATCATACAAGCACCATTTGCTTGTTTAGCATACTCTCCTACTTCGATAACAAGTGGTCTTCCTGCCCACTCATAAGTATACTTTTTAAAATTGTTTTCACTCATTGTTTAACATCTCCTTCATGTAAACTTATCTTTTTCTATATTTTTTCGTACTTATTTAGTATAACATTAAAATTTAAATTTTAAAAGAAATAAATGATTTATATTAATTGTTTTTAATAAATTGTGCCATAAAATAGTAAAATAATGATTTAATTAATAACAAAATTACCATTAGTAAAACAATAAAATCTAAATTTAAATTAAAATAACTTTTTTTATAAATAAAAAAACCAACAATAAGTTGGTTTTTTTTAAAATTAATGACGTAATCCTAATTTAGCGATTAAAGCAGAATAACGTTTAACGTCTTCTCTCTTTAAGTATGCTAATAAGCTTCTACGTTGACCGATTTTCATTCTTAAACCACGTGCAGAATGGAAATCATGAATGTGAGTTTGTAAGTGTTCATTTAACTTATTGATTTCATAAGTAAGAATAGCTACTTGAACTTCAACAGAACCAGTATCTCCTTCTTTTGTAGCGAAATCAGCTAAAATTTTACTTTTTACTTCTTTACTTAAAGCCATTTTCTTAGTCCTCCTATTTAAGTATTTTGTCGCACTCATCTAAGAAGAGGTTTGAGGATAACCATAATCTGGGATGATGCCATCAACTATTGTAACATAGTTATTTTTTTAAATCAATAATATTTTTAAAGTTTTACAAATTGTTCGACATCAAGTACAAAGATAGTTGCTCCACCAACTGTTACTTCTACAGGTGATGTAGCTAACATACCAAATTCATTAATAACTGAATTAGGAATAACTTTCTTACGTTTTTTTGAATGATTTCCAATTACTTCAATAATAGTTTGAATCTTTTCATCTTCTGCACCTATTAAAAAAGTAGTATTACCTTTCATTAAAAATCCACCTGTAGTAGCTAATTTTGTAGCTTGATAATGATCTTTAATTAAAGCCTTTTGAACATTACTAGCGTCATCACTTGAGACAATTGCAATTACCATTTTCATAAAACATATCACTCCCTAATTCTATAATATCATATCTTTATGCTCACGACAAATATTTATTGTTTCAAGTAGTGAATTTGTTAGTTCTTCTTTTGATGAATACTTCTTTTCTTCTCTTAAATATTTAATAAAAGTAACTTCAACTTCTTCTCCATATATCTCTTCATTAAAATCAAGAATATGAACTTCAAGTCTAATCTTTTCTTGAGCGTTTAAAGTTGGGTTATTTCCAATATTTGTCATTGATAAATACTTTTTATCTTTATATTTTGTTATTGTTAAATATACACCATTTTTTGGTAATATATAATTTTTATAGTCAATATTAGCGGTAGGAAAACCTAATTTTCTTCCAACCTTATTACCATGAACTACATTTCCAATAATTGTATAAGGATTTTTTAATAGATTATTAGCTTCATTTATATAACCATCTTTTATAAAATCTTTAATTAAAGATGATGATACCCTACTATTATTAACCATATAATCTTCAACGATATTTAATTTAAATTTTTTCTTTAAATCAGCTGTATCGCCTTCACGTTTAAATCCAAATCTAAAGTCAATTCCACAAGTTATATATTTTACTTTTAATGCTTTTAAGATCTTCATAAATTCATTAAAGAAAACTAAATTAATAACTCTAAATGGAAATATTACTAAATAATCGATATCAAGTTGTTCTAAATATTTAATCTTTTGATTTGTATTTGTTAAATATCCTATTTTATTTAGATTTTCAAATGTGATTACTAATGTTTTATAACCACTTATTTTAGCTGCCTCAATTAGCTTTTGATGTCCAACATGAACTCCATCAAAATTTCCAATTGCACAACTATTAGTATCTAAATCTGGAAGGTCACTAAGATTATTTATATAATAAGTTTCCATAATTTAATCCACCAACTTTATAACTAATTTATATTTTTTATCATCAAATGGTTCATATATAGCAATTAACTTATCATTATGATAAATCTTAAACATTTCATTTAAACTAAATTGTCTTTCATCTAAAATGACACCGTTTAAAACCAGTTTTGCCATATAATCATTTACATCGATTCTTTTTAAATGAGAAAATGTATCTTCAATCGAATGAATAATAGGTCCATTTTCTTTAATTTCTTCTAGTGTTTGACTAATAGAAATATCATATTTACCAGCTTTAGTTCTAATCAAATTTGACATAACAGCGTAAGTATTTAACATAGTTCCTAAATCGTTTATTAATGATCTTACATAAAATCCTTTATTAGCTCTTACTTCAATACTAACTTTTTTATCTATGATATTAGAGACTCTTTTTAAACTATGAATCTTTATTTTACGAGGTAAAATTTCTACCATTTCACCATTTTTAGCGTAATCATATAGTTTCTTACCATTAACTTTAATTGCTGAATAAATAGGTGGTATTTGACTCTCGCTGCCTTTTAAAATCTCTAATTGCTTATCAATTTCACTATCAGTAGGATTTGATAGATCATCTTTATTTAAAACATTACCTAAAATATCGTATGAATCTGTTTGAATACCAAATAAAGCTTCAGCAACATAAGTTTTATCTTGATTTTCTAAGTAATTAATTAATTTAGTAGCTTTACCTACCGCTACTACTAAAACACCTGTAGCTAGTGGGTCTAATGTTCCGCTATGACCTACCTTTTTTGTATGCATAATACTTCTTATCTTATTACAAACAGCATGACTTGTCATATCTTTTGGTTTATTTACAATAATAAATCCATCCATTACAATTACCTCCTAACTACATTACTCTTCTTATTTTAAATATACAACTGTAACCCCATTTAAACCTTCTCCTTCGCCACCGAAACGAGTTGATTTAACATGAGGACATTTTTTGAAAAACTCATAACAAGCTTTTCTTACTGCGCCTGTTCCAAATCCATGAATTACATATATTTGAGATAAGCCTGCTAGATATGCTTTATCAATAAATAAGTCTAATTCAGGTGCAACTTCTTCATATCTAAATCCACGTAAATCGCATTCTAATTTAGCTTCTTTTTTAACTGGACCAGGTGCATTATACTTTTTAGGTTTAGTAACAGGTTTTGTTACTGTTTTAGCAACACTTAATTCATTTTTAGTAAATGTAACAGTAAAATTACCTACTAAAACTTCATATTTATCTTTATTAATTTTAGTTATTTTACCGTTTCTTTGCCATCCCTTAACAAAGACCTCATCTCCTACTTTAAAGTCTGTTATTGTAGGAGTATCTACATCAATTACTTCAAGTTGACGTGCTTGATGTTTTAACTCTGCTAATTCATGCTCTTTAAAGTTTTCATGTTTCTTTTCAATTTCACTAATTAAAGCTAAAGCGTCTTCTTGAGCTTTAACAATAATCTCATTTGCTTCTTTTTTAGCTTTATTAATAAAACTTGCATATTCTGCTTCTAACTTTAATTCTTTAGCTTGTAATTTAGCTAATCTTTCATTTAAAGCTAGATTTTCTTTTTCATATTTAGCGATTTGTTCACTTAAAATTGTATTTTGATCATCTAATTTACTTAACATTAAAGATAAATCAGTATGATTTGTTTCATTTAACTCAATACTACGATTAATAATTTCTTCATTTAAACCTAATCCTCTCGCTATTGTTATTGCGTTACTTCTACCAGGAACACCTAATAAAAGTTTATATGTAGGTCTTAGTGTTTTAGTATCAAATTCAACACTAGCGTTTATAATATTATCTTTATCGTAGGCAAAGGCTTTTAAATCAGCATAATGAGTTGTAACTATAACTCTTGATTTTTTATTCAATAAATATTCAACAATACTTATTGCTAGATTAGAACCTTCTTTAGGGTCAGTTCCACTTCCTAATTCGTCTAATAAGACAAGTGAATTATTTGTTAATTCATTTAAAATTCTAATAACTTTCGTCATATGTGCAGAAAAGCTTGATAATGATTGTTCAATTGATTGTTCATCACCAATATCTGAAAATACATTATCAAATACTGCCATTTTTGAATCAAATGAAGCTGGGATTAATAGCCCTGCCTGCATCATTAAAGTAAGTAAGCCACATGTTTTAATAGCTACTGTTTTACCACCTGTATTTGGACCTGTAATAATGATCGCTTCATAATCTTCGCCTAATTTAATATCAATCGGTACACATTTCTGTCTATCAATTAAAGGATGACGTGCTTTTTTAATATCAATAATACCCATTTCATTGATACTAGGTTTATAAGCATCAATACTAATTGCGTATAATGCTTTAGCAAATATGATATCAAGTGCGATTAAGTTATTAAAGTTATTTTTAATCTCAAGTTCATAACCAAATGCAACACTAGATAATTGTGCTAAAATTTTAGCTATTTCAGTTTTTTCTTCTTCTTTATATGAGACAATTCTATTAGCAATTTCTAATGCACTAAATGGTTCAATGTAGACAGTTGTTTTAGATGCTGATTCATCATGAATAACACCTTTTAAAACATTTTTATATTCAGCTTTAACGCATAAACACATTCTACCATTACGCATTACAATTAAGTTTTCATTTAACATTTTAGCTTTAGATTGTAATAACTCTTGCATTTTAGCTCTTACTTGTTGTTCTAAAACTTTAATTCTTTTACGAATTTCATTTAGTGCAGGTGATGCAGTGTCATAGATTTCACCTTCATCAGATATAACATTATCGATTTCATCTGCTAGTTTTTTAACACCATTTAAGTTTGTAAAATATGTATATAAGCTAGAGTTATTATTTTCTTTAGCAATATTGTTTTTATAATAGTTAATCATATTTTTAGTACAATAAAGTAAATCTTTTAGTGCTAAAAAATCGCTTATGCTTAATACTGCTTTTAAGCGAATACGATTAATTAATTCATTTTGATTTGATAATCCTGCAAAAGGAGGATTACTATATTTAATTTGATATAGACGTGCATCATCAACCTCATCTAACATAGTAGTAATCTTTTTAGCATTATTAGAAATTGGTAATTCTTTAATCAATTCCTTTGCATAAGAACTACTAGCAAATGTTGATAAAATATCTAATATCTTATTAAATTCAAGTGTTTTTGTATCAAAAAACATTTAAAATCACTTCATTTCATTTTCTAATTCTTTTATATATTCTTGGTAATAATCAGGTAATTCTGATTTAAATTCCATATATTCATTACTTCTAGGATGAACAAATCCTAAAATATGAGCATGTAAGAATTGCCCGTTATCTCCAACTACTTTTCTTGTTCCGTATAAAGGGTCTCCAACTAATGGATAACCAATATATTTAAAGTGTACTCTAATTTGATGAGTTCTACCTGTTTCAAGTCGGCAAGCTACTAATGTTTTATCTTTATAACGTTTTAAGACTTTAAAATTTGTAATTGCTTCTTTACCATCTTTAACAACACTCATTTTCATTCTGTCAATTGGATCACGACCAATAGGAGCATTAATACGACCTAAATCATTAGGAATAATACCATTTACTAAGGCAATATATTCTCTTACTACAGTATGAGCTTGAAGTTGTAAAGATAGTCCGTTATGAGCAAAGTCATTTTTAGCTATTACTAATAAGCCTGATGTATCTTTATCAATTCGGTGTACAATTCCTGGTCTCATAAGTCCATTAATTCCTGATAATGAGTCTTTTAAATCATACATTAAACCATGTACTAAAGTATGATATAGTGCTCCTGGAGCGGGATGTACTACCATTCCACTAGGTTTATTTACAACGCATAAGTCCATATCATCATAAACATATTCTAAGTTTAAATCCTCAGGAATGATTTCATATTCTTCTAATTCAAACTCTTCCATGAATATAACATCATTTTCTTTTACTTGATATGATTGTTTTACTGTTTTATTATTTACAGTTATTAAGTTTTTTTCAAAACAATCTTTACATAAAGATCTTGAAATTTCTGCTTTTTCACAGATGAATTTATCTATTCTTTTTCCTACGTCTAAATTACTAACGATAAATTCTGGCATTTTATATCACTCTTTCTATTTTTATAATAAGAATATAATTACAAAACTACATGCTAAACACATCAAAAGATAAATTAAGCTATCCATAATATGTGTTACTTTTAAATCTCTTTTTTCTTCATTTTTACTAAAATAAACTAAAAATTTATGATAGAATACCTCACCTAATGTGAATAATAACCATACTAATAAAGTTATTATAACTACAATTAATTCATAATAGAAATTATATATGAAAAAATGAGCAGTTACTAAAATAGGTGTAAACACAATCATTAAAGCTAAGAAATAACCAAATACAATTGATTTAATTCTATCTTTTTTATCTACTTCTAAATTAGCTAAATAAATGTTATTTTCTTCATTTATTTTCATAAATTTATTCATATAAACCTCCTAAACTATTAATAGCTTCTTCAAATGTTGAAACTTTAATTAAAATCATTTTTTCATGATTAGGAGTTTTTAAATAAGTAGCTAATGCTTCTTCATAGTTTTCAGCAGGACATAAAAATACATCGGCATTATTATGTATAGCTGTAACTATTTTTTGACTTACACCGCCTATAACACCTACAGTACCATCAACACTTATTGTACCTGTCCCGGCAATTTTTTTACCATAAGTGTAATCAAAACCTGTAATTTCTGAATAGACAGATAAAGTTTGCATGAGTCCTCCAGATGGACCTAATGTATTACTTTTAAATAATTTATATGATGGATTTGCACTTTCTTCTCTGATATCATATTTTGAATAACAATAAAACATATTTTGATTGTTGTAATAATCAAATTCTTTATCAACTGTTACTTCAAATTCATTATTATCTCTAACAAATGTAATTTTGTCATTAACAGTTAACTCTTTATTTAGGACATCTTTAAATTCATTTGGATTATTAATGCCATATGTTTTGTTAGTTTCATTATCATAAATACTTACAATTAAATCACCAATTTTAAATATTTCGTTTTTTATTTGGTAATTTCTTACAATAAATCCTGCAAAATTATATTCTAAATTAATATTTGGATTCTTTTTATTGGCATTATGATATGCACAAATAAGGCTTGCTTCTATTGATTGATTCTTTTGAATTTGACCTGATTTTAAGTTTTCTTCATCAGTTAAATGAAATACTTTTGATGAATCACTAACTTCATTATAATTAGCTAATCCCGCAACCCACGCTTGCAAAATTGATACTCTTTCAATACTATAAACATAAATAGTATTAAATGAGCCTTCTATATTTGTATCAGTATCAGCTTTAATAACTGATTTAACTTCATTTAATCCTCCAGGAGCGGTAACATCTTTATTAGCTGGAATTAATGCTAAGATAGCTACTGTTAAGTTAATAATAATTAAGACTAAAACTAAGCTTGATTTTAATTTATACTTCTTTATTAAATCGATCATTTTACGATAATATCCATTTCTTTAAATTGGCGTAATTTTACTCCTGCTGCTTCAAATAAGCGTTTTGAAGCGATTGTAGAGTCATCTGTTGCGTGTTTGTCAGAAACATATACAATTTCTTTAATTCCTGATTGAATTATTAATTTAGCACATTCGCAACATGGAAATAATGTTACATAAATACTACATCCAACTAATGATGAAGTTGAATTTAAAATCGCATTTGGTTCAGCATGAACAACATATGGATATTTTGTATCTACATAATTTCCTTCTTTACCCCAAGGAAATAGGTCATCATCTACTCCATGAGGGAATCCATTATAACCAATTCCTACAATTTTTTTATCTTTATTAACAATACAAGCACCTACTTGTGTTGATGGGTCTTTACTTCTTTTACTTGAAAGTATCGCAACTCCCATAAAGTATTCATCCCATGAAATATAATCTAATCTTTTAAACATAAAAATCACCTATCATTTATTTTATCAAAATATTAATAAAATAAAAAGAGCATTTCTGCTCTTTCTAATAATATTTAATAATTTTAACTAATTACATTAAGCAATTACTTCATATTTTGTCACATTCTTAATTGTTTCACCATCGATTTGAAGCGCTGTTGGTTGATCAAATTCTACAATAATGTGTTTTCCTGTTCTAATTGTAAAAACATCAGTATGAGTAGTATGAGTTCCTTTAAATAGTTTAGGGAAAACCATTAATGTTTTTAATTTACCACTCGAATGGAATACCGCAGATGAAACACTTCTATCTTCTGCTAAACGATTTTGTAGTGGTGTAACATTCATTCCGCCACCATAAAATTTTCCTTTCATAGTTGGGCAAATCCAGATCTTTTTATATTCAATCGTTTGTCCACCTACTGTAACTCTACCGCTTCTTGGTTTAAAGTGAAATAATAATCCTTTAATTGCAATCCCGGCATAATTAACTGGCTTATCTGATTTCTTTTGTAATTCATCACCAATTTCACAACAATACCCATCAATTCCAAAGCCGACCCCATTTATAAATAAATATTCTTTATCATTTATAATAACTTTTGGTAAATTTGCTATATAGTCATTAATTAAAATTAATTCACTATCTCCATCTTGAGCAACATCATGATAAAAGTCATTTCCTGTACCTGATGTATTAAAATAAATTTTACAATTTAATTTTAAGCCTTTAATACGATTTACAAAATGATGTAGTGTACCATCACCACCATAAATATGTAATTCATCAGTATTTGTTAAAGCGTTTAAAACTCTTTCGTATTCTCCGTCTTCTAAAACGTTAACGATATTGAATTCTGAATTATTTTTAAAAGATTCAATTTTATTTTTACAATCCCCATTTTTTGATAATGGATTATATAATATATATTTCATAATTTATCTCCCATTTTCATTTAAAATTTCAAGAAAAATTATAAAATATTTGTCAAAAATTAACAATATTTACCCTTTATTATCAAAAAATTTGAAAAAACACTAGATTTCTCTAGTGTCTTATTTAAGCTAATTTAATTATTCTTTTATTTCAATTTCTTTTACTTTCTTTTCTCTTTTTGCCTCAAAGAATAAGATATCAATCATGATACAAATAACTCCAACAACTAAGAAAGTATCAGCCATATTAAATACTGCAAAATCGTAAGTTTTAAAGAATGTGAATGCTAAGAAATCAACTACTCCTTCTCCGTAATTAAATACACGGTCAATAAAATTTCCAATCATTCCACCAATCATTAAATAAATTCCCCAAGAATAAAATTTCTTACTTTTAAAATCAGCGTATTTTGCCATGTAAATAAATACAATTGTAGCAACTACTGTCATAATCATTAAAAAAGGAAAATTACCATCAAAACTACTGAATGCAGCTCCTGTATTATAATGAAGTTTTAATTTAAAAAACTCTGGTATAACAACAATAAAATTTCCCTCTTCAACTAAGATAGATACCATTAAAGCCTTTGTTATTTGGTCTACTAAAACAGTTGCTAAAACAATTATTAATCCGAAAATTATCGTCTTTTTCACAAATATTCCCCATTTCTATAACAAATACATTTTATCATAGATAAAGCAAAATAAAAAGAGCAAATTTTATATTGCTCTTTAACATATTATGGATTTAAGCGATCTGGTCCACGGAATAAATACATTGCTTCTTTAATACCAACATTAAAGATTAACATTGTAATACGGTCAATACCGATACCAAATCCACCGTGTGGAGGACAACCAAATTTAAAGAAATCTAAATAGAATTCTACGTCTTTAGCTAATCCTTTTTCTTCAGCTTGTTTCTTTAAGATATCATAACGATGTTCACGTTGAGCACCTGTAGTGATTTCACAACCTTTCCAGATCAAGTCATAACCACATGGTACGCCGTGCTCATCACGCATATGATAGAATGCACGACATTCTTTAGAATATCCTGTTACAAATAAGAATTCATGTCCATATTTTTCTAATGCGAATTTATGACACATTCTTTCACCTTCAGTAGTTAAATCACCTTTTTCTTCTTCAGGTACTTTATAACCATATCTAGCTTCAAGTTCATCATATAATTCATGTAAATCAATACGTGGGAATGGTAATGTTGGTACTACTAATTCGATATCAAATACTCTTTTAATATCATTACCATATTTACTAACTACACCACTAATAGCGTATGTTAACATTTCTTCTTCCATTTTCATTACATCATCATATGAAGTAATGTATGAAAATTCTAAGTCGAAACCACTAAATTCTGTTGCGTGTTTACGTGATGCAAATTTTTCTGCTCTAAATACTGGTCCTGATTCATAAATTCTTTCAAATCCAGCAGCCATAGCCATTTGTTTATAAAATTGTGGTGATTGTGCTAAGAATGCATCGCGACCAAAGTAATCAACTTTAAATACACCTGCACCTGATTCACTTTCTGCACCAATTAATTTAGGTGAATGAATTTCGATGAAATCTTTTTTATTTAAGAATTCTCTACATAAATTTACAAAACATGATTGAACTTTAAACATTAATGTATTTTTTTCAGTTCTTAAATCGATCCAACGATAATCTAATCTTAAGTCGATATTAGTTTCTTCTCCTTTTGGAGCTACAATCGGACTAGGTTCTGCGATAGCTTCAATTTTAATACTATCTGGATACATTTCCATACCATTTAATTTAACATATTCACTAGCTAAAATTAAACCTTCTACTTGAATTACAGAGTCAACTGTAATACTATTTAACATTTCTTCCCATTCTGGATGTTTTTCTTTTTCAATTGTTACTTGGATTTTACCAGTTACATCGCGTAATACAATGAAACACATCCATTTTTTATTACGAATATTTTCTACATAACCAGCGATATGATTGCTTTCGCCTAATTTGATATCTTTAATAAATACTCTACTCATTTTTTTATTCTCCCTCTTTTTTATTACATGAAGCACATGCTGAATTTGTTTTAGCTTGAATACTACCTAAAACATGTGTATATAAATCATTTAATGGAATTGTAACTTGTTCATCAGTTTCATTATTTTTAACATTGATAACAAAGTTATTTAATTCTTCATCACCTAAAATTGCAGTGAATCTTGCATTTAATTTATCTGCTTGCTTAAATTGTCCTTTAATACCTTTATTTAAGTAGTCAGCCTCACAAACTAAACCACCCATTCTTAAAGTATATAATAGTCTTTCTGTAGTAACTCTAGCTTTATCGCCGATACTGATGATATATAGGTGAATATAATCATTATTTTCTTTTAATAATCCTTCAGATTCCATAGCTAATAATAATCTATCCATACCAAATGCCATACCTACACAAGGTGTTTGTGGTCCTTCTAAGTCAGATACTAATTTATCATAACGACCTCCACCACCTAATACATTTTGTGCTCCAAAGCCTTCAATATCAGCTTCAAGTTCAAATACTGTATGACAGTAATAGTCTAAACCTCTTACTAAATTAGGATCAATTTCATAAGCTACTCCAACTTCTTTTAAAGCTTCAACAACTTTAGCGAAATGAGCTTTACTTTCTTCATTTAAATAATCAGTAATTTTAGGAGCATTAGCAAAGAATTCTTTTTTATTATCAACTTTACAGTCTAAAATTCTTAAAGGATTCTTTTCTAAACGTGTTTTACAGTCACCGCATAATTCTTCTTGATATTTAGAAAAATACTCAACTAATGCAGTTCTATAAGCCGCTCTACTTGCTTCATCTCCAATAGAGTTAATTTTAACATTAACACCTTTAAGTCCTAATGCTTTTAATGTTGTAGCCGCAAATAAAATTACTTCTACATCCATTAAAGGACTATTTGAACCAATTGCTTCTACACCAAATTGTGAAAATTGACGATATCTTCCTTTTTGTTGGCGTTCATATCTAAACATTGGTCCCATATAATATAATTTTTGAACAGATTGTTCAGCATATAATTTATTTTCGATAAAACTACGAGCAACCCCTGCAGTACCTTCTGGTCGAAGTGTATTACTTCTTCCTCCTCTATCGATAAAATCATATGTTTCTTTTGTTACCATATCACTTGTTTCACCAACAGTTCTATGGAATAATTCACTAGATTCAAAAATAGGTGTTCTAATTTCTTTAAAATTATAAAGACGACATACTTTTTTGATTACTACTTCTAAACGATTCCATTTCCAAGCATCAGTTGGTAATACATCATATGTTCCTTTTGGTTTACTAATAGGCATAATATTCCTCCTTAAAATATAAAAAAATCCTTAGATAAAAAATCTAAGGACGAATAACCGTGGTGCCACCTTATTCCAATGAAAATACATTCATTGGCACTTAATTCGTTAACGCCGAAATACGTTTTTATCTACTAACTTCAATAAATCCCTCAAGTGTGTCTATTAATTAACTAAATATCGATAACTCTCACCATCATACCGTCGCTTAAATATTTTTTATGTTAATTAAATTAACTATCATCGGTTTCCTAAAAAATTATATATTTTATATAATTGGTTGTCAATAGAACATTTTTTTATTTAAATTACTTCAGCATATAATTTATTATTTTCATACTTAGTAATTTCTACTTTTACCATTTGTCCTACTAAATTTTCATTATGTATGATATTCACTTCTAAATAATTTGATGTGTGACCTACTTGATATATATCATGATATGTTTCAATTATAACTTCAAATGTTTTTCCAATAAATTTTAATTTATATTCTTCTTCCAATTCTTTATCTAACTGAAGTAATATATCCATTCTATCAGTTTTTACTTTATCATTAATTTGTTTTAATTTTTCTGCTTTTGTACCTTTTCTTAAAGAGAATGGAAAAGCATGGATTTTAGAAAACTTAACTTCCTTACATAAATTAATTGTATCAATAAAATCTTCATCAGTCTCTTCAGGAAATCCTACAATAATATCGGTTGTAATTGAAATATTTGGTTTAATCTCTTTAATTTTATTAACTTTTTTAATAAATTCTTCTCTACTGTAATGACGATTCATCATTTTTAAAACATGATTAGACCCTGCTTGAAGTGGTAAGTGAAGATGTTCAGCAACAACTTTATTAGTTTTTAAAAGATATAAAAATTCATCTGTAATTTCATTTAATTCAATAGATGAAATTCTTAATCTTAATAACTTAGTTTCATTTAATATCATTTTAACTAAAGCTGTAAAATCAACACCATTATCATTATATTTACCAGTATGAATTCCTGTTAAAACTACTTCTTTATAACCATTTTCAACAATTTTATTAATTTCATTTATAACGTCTTGATATGGTTTTGATCTAATTGGACCTCTTGTATAAGGAATAATACAGTAACTACAGAAATTATTACATCCATCCTCAATCTTTAAAAAAGCACGTGTTTTACTAAATGAAATAGGGCTTAAATTTTCAAATGTTTTATAACTTAAAATATTTGATACTTTGTTAATTAATTCATTTTCTTTTTTCTTTTTAAATACTAAATCAACTATTTCACTCTTACTAATATTACCTAATACGATATCTACTCCATCAATATTAGCAACTTCATCTTTTGCCATTTGAGAATAACATCCCATAACCGCAATAATTGCATTTGGATTAGCTTTAATAGCTGATCTTATTAATTTTCTACTTTTAGCAGTTGCTTGATTTGTTACTGAACAAGTATTAATAATACAAGCATCAAATTCTTCTTTACTACTAACTACCATAGCGCCACGTTTACTAAATAGATCACTAATGGCATCTGTTTCATAACTATTAACTTTGCAACCTAATGTAATAAACGCAACTCTCATTATTATTCTCCTTAATTTTTCATATAAATGTAATTCATCATTGCTAAAAATGCTAGGCTCGCTGTTTCAGTTCTTAATATATTATTACCTATACTTACAGGAATAAAACCTTTTTCGATAAAATACAAACGTTCTTTATCATCAATGCCGCCTTCTGGTCCAATGACAAAGATAACATTTTTAACATCATTAAAATCAATATTTCTTAATAATCTTCCATCAATTTTTTTCGCTTCTTCTTCATCTAAAAGAAGTTTTAAATCATAATTATTAAAATCGATATTATTTAAATTTGTCAATAATCTAACTTCTGGAATACTATTTCTATGTGATTGTTCTGATGCTTCTTTCGCTATTTTTTTGTATCGATTAAGTTTGGCATCAACTTTATTAGCTTCTATTTTAACAATACTACGCTTCATTTGTAGTAAGATTATTTCATCTACACCTAATTCAGTACTATGTTTAGTGATATCATCATTTTTATCACCTTTGGCTAGTCCTTGAATAAGTGTTATATTTGGTTTATTTTGCTTTTTATTTGATATCTCTTCTACTACCTCAAAATTAACTAATTCATTACTTAAATTAGTAATTTTTGCTAAATATGCCTTATTATCGTAGCAGATTTCAATTAAATCTCCTACTTTATTACGCATAACTTTGACTATATGAAAAACATCATCGCTAAGTATGATGCTTTCCATATATTCTTTTTCACTAATAAAATAACGTTGCATTATTTTTTACAACACTTTTTATCCTTTTTTAAGATTAGCATTAATAAACCAATTCCAATTGTTACAAATCCACCAGCAAAGAAATATGAAGTAGATAATGCAGCATCAAATCCACTTGCTTGAATACTATCAAAGATATTTACAAAGAATGTATAAATACCAGCTAATAAGAATAGAATATATAATCCTAATAAAACTAATTTTAAAACGCAAACTGGCTTTTTATATTCTTGTAATGTTTTCATTTCTTCATCAGTTACATTAGCAAGTGATAATACTTCAAAACCATAAACATCAGTCTCAGTATCAGCTTTCATTGCTTTAACTAAGAATAAATTTCCTTCTTCGTCTGCTAAAACTGAATAACCTTTAATTGACTTACTAGACACTTCAACATAAGCATCCTCATCAAAACTTTCAACTGTGTCTTTAGAATAAATTCCTTTACTAAATAAAAATTTAGCTTTTTTATATAATCTTTGATTTTCAACTTCATTTAAAGCTAATAATAATTTTTCTTCTTTTGATAATTCTACAACTTCTTTTTCATCAACAATAACATTCATTTTAATAATCCTCCGTTAATACATCACAATTATAACATACCAAAATGAATATTTAAAGAAAAAAGAGACTATTAAAGTCTCTAAAAAGTTTATTTTGTAAATTTCTTTTTAAATTTTTCCCAAACGCTTTCCCCTTTTTTGCCTTCAAGCTTTTTTAATTGTTCGTAAAGCGATTTTTCATCAGAACTTAAGTTTGTAGGAGTTTCAACAATAACTACTACAAATTGATCCCCGTTAATTTTACTTCTTACGTTTTTAGCACCTTTTCCTCTTAAGCGGAATTTAGTATGAGATTGAGTTCCAGCAGGAATTTTTAAGTTTACATTTCCATAAACAGTCGGAATATCAATGTTATCACCTAATACTGCTTGTGTAATAGAGATAGGAACTTCTAAATAAATATCATCGCCTTCGCGTTTAAAATCTTCATGTTTTCTTACGCGAACATGAATATATAAATCACCACTAGGTCCACCGTTATAACCAGCATTACCTTTACCTTCTAAACGCATACTCATTCCATCAGCTACACCAGCTGGAATAGTGACAGTGATTTCTTTATTTTTACGTGCACGTCCTTTACCACCACATGTTTCACATTTACGTGTGATTTCTTGACCTTTACCACCACATTTTGGACATGCAGTTTGTGTTTGAATTCTTCCAAATAATGAATTTTGTTCAACGATAACACTACCAGTACCTCGACAGCGGCTACATACATTTATATCTTTTTTAGAATAAGCGCCACTACCACCACAGCTATTACATTCTTCTTCAACGTTGATTTTAATTTGTTTTTTACAACCATTAATAGATTCCATAAAGTCGATTGTAACAGTTTGTTCAATATCATCGCCTTGACGTGGTCTAGTTGATGAACTAGCGCCTCCTCTAGATGCCCCTCCACCAAAGATAGAACTAAAGATGTCATCAAAGCCACCAAAGCCACCGCCGAATCCACCAAAGCCACTAGTTCCACCAAATCCTTGTGGACCTGCATGACCAAATTGGTCATATTGACTACGTTTTGCTGGATCACTTAAAACTTCGTTTGCTTCATTGATTTCTTTAAATTTTTCTTCAGCTTCTTTATTACCTGGATTTAAGTCTGGATGATATTTTTTAGCTAGTTGACGATATGCTTTTTTTATTTCATCTTCAGTTGCGTTTTTACTAACTCCTAAGACGTCATAATAGTCTCGCTTTTCAGCCATAAATTACACTCCTTTTATAGCGTTATGGGAGGAATAAATTCCTCCACATTAACTTATTAATTATTAGTTTTCAGTATAATCAGCATCAACTACATCATCAGGTCTTGAACTGTTAGATTGACCTTGTTGTTGTGCTTGTTGTTGAGCTTGTTGAGCTTGTTGATATACTTTAGTAGCTAATGCTTGAACAACTTTTTCTAATTCATCTTTCTTAGTTTTTATTAATTCTAAGTCATTAGAAGCTAATGCTTGTTCTAATTCGCTAACTTTAGCTTGAGCTTCTGATTTTTCTTGTTCACTAATATTGTCTTTTAAGTCTTCTAAAGCTTTATTAGTTGAGAAGATCATTTGGTTAGCTTCATTAATTAATTCAACTTCTTCTTTACGTTTTTTATCTGCTTCAGCATTTTCTTCAGCTTCTCTTACCATTCTTTCGATTTCAGCATCACTTAATGATCCACCACCAGTAATAGTAATAGATTGAGCTTTACCTGTACCTAAATCTTTAGCACTAACGTTAACGATACCATTTGCATCGATATCGAATTTAACTTCGATTTGAGGAACTCCACGTGGAGCTAGAGGAATATCACCTAATTGGAAACGACCTAAAGTTTTATTATCGTTAGCCATTGGTCTTTCACCTTGTAATACATGGATATCTACAGCAGGTTGGTTATCTGCAGCAGTTGAGAATACTTGAGATTTAGATGTAGGAATAGTTGTATTTCTTTCAATTAATTTTGTAAATACTCCACCTAATGTTTCAATACCTAATGATAATGGTGTAACGTCTAATAATAATACGTCTTTAACATCACCAGATAATACACCACCTTGAATTGCAGCACCTATAGCTACTGCTTCATCAGGGTTAACACTCTTATTAGGTTCTTTACCTAATTCACGTTTAACTGCTTCTTGAACTGCAGGAATACGAGTAGAACCACCAACTAATAATACTTGATCAATATCTTTAGCTGTTAAGCCAGCATCACGTAATGCATTACGTACTGGAATCATAGTTCTATCAACTAAATCTTTTGTTAATTCGTTAAATTTTACACGAGTTAATGTTGTTTCTAAATGAACAGGACCAGCAGGACCCATAGAAATGAATGGTAATGAAATTTGAACACTTGTAATACCACTTAAGTCTTTTTTAGCTTTTTCAGCAGCATCTTTTAGACGTTGACGAGCCATGTTATCTTTTAATAAATCAATACCAGGGTTTTGTTTTCTGAATTCTTCTGCTAACCAAGTAATAACTTTATTATCAAAGTCATCTCCACCTAACATAGTATCACCATTAGTACTTAATACTTCAAATGTACCATCTGCTAAGCTTAAAATACTTACGTCGAATGTTCCACCACCAAGGTCAAATACTAATACAGTTTGTTCTTTTTCAGTTTTATCAATACCATAAGCTAATGCTGCAGCAGTTGGTTCGTTAATAATACGCATTACTTCTAAACCAGCAATTTTACCTGCATCTTTAGTAGCTTGACGTTGAGCGTCATTGAAGTATGCTGGAACTGTAATAACAGCTTTTGTTACTTTTTCACCTAAATAAGCTTCAGCTGTAGCTTTTAAGTTTTGTAATACCATTGCACTGATTTCTTGTGGACTATATTTTTTACCATTGATTGTTACACGGTAGTTTGCATCACCCATATGTCTTTTAATAGATGATACAGTATTTGGATTTGTAATAGCTTGACGTTTTGCAACATCACCTACTTGAATTTCATCACCTTTGAATGCAACTACACTTGGTGTAGTACGTGCGCCCTCAGCATTAGTGATAACTTTAGTTTCTCCACCTTCTCTTACAGCAACACATGAGTTAGTTGTACCTAAGTCGATACCAATAATTTTATTTGACATATTTTATTTCTCCTTTTTATTCTGATACTTTTACCATCGCTGGTTTAATAATTCTTTCTTTATATAAATAACCCTTTGAAACTACTTCTAAAACTTTATTTGCTTCCATATCTTCGCGTTTTTCAGTAGCAACTGCATGATGGATTGTAGGGTCAAACTCATCACCAATATTACAATTGATAACTTTAAGTCCATCATTAATTAATACATCAGTTAATTGGTTCGCAATCATTTTAAAACCAATTAAGAAATTATTCATTTCAACACTATCAGTTTGAAATTCACACGCTTTAGTTAAATATTCTAAAGGTGTAATGATATCAGTTATTAGATTAACGCTAGCATACTTGCGGTCCTTAATCGCTTCTTCTTTCATATGCTTTTTGAAGTTTTCTAAATCTGCTCTATTTCTTAATAGACTATTTTTAAGTTCATCAATTTCAGCTTTTAATTTAATAACTTCTTCTTTATACTTATTTTTCGGTTCTTTTTTAACTTTCTTTTCTGGCTCAACTACTTCTTCAGTAGCTTCAGTGTTTTTAACATCTTCCAAGTTTAAGTCCTCCTATTTAAATAATTTTGACATATTCTTAGCTATATATTCTAAAAGTGGTATAACTCTACTATATTCCATTCGTGTAGGACCTATAACAGCTATCATACCGGCTTTATCATCACCAATTTGATAAGGAACACTTACAATTGAACAATCATTCATTACACTAATATTATTCTCATGACCAATCCTTACTGAAAGTCCTCTTGTTGGAGTAGCGATTAAAGAATTTATTGACTCATTATTAACAGCAGTAATAATTCCTTTAATTTTATCTACATCTCTAAATTCTGGAATTTCAAAGATTGTATCTATACCTGAATGAAATGTTTTTGTTTGATTTAATGAGCTAAATGCAACTTCAAAAGTTCTTAATATTTCATCTTGATAATCAATATATTGACTAATAATGTTTGTTACATTTTCACTTTTTAATATATATTTTATTTCACTTACATAACAATTATGCAATGCTTTATCAAAAGCATCGATAACTTTTTTAAATTCAGCAAATCCCATCTTAGGAATTTTAATTTGTCTTGTTTCAACCTTTGCAGTGCTAGTTACAATTAATAATAAGGCATCAAAATCTGAAATTTGAACTAAATCTAATTTAGCGATTCTTATATGTCCGTAATTATTTTCACTTGCTAAAGTCATATAATTAGTTAAATCACTTAATAAAGCGATTGCTTTTTTGATCATTTGTTCTTTATTTAAAGTTTCATCATTAAAGATTTTATCGATTAAAGGAAAATCATTAACAACTTCATAATCTCTAGTAACTAAGTGTTCTACATAATATTTATAACCACTAACAGAAGGAATTCGACCACTTGAAGTATGGGTTTTTTCTAGTAATCCTAGCATTTCTAAATATGCCATATCAGCTCTAATAGTCGCACTTGAAAACTCTAAGTAAGGTTTTGAAGTTAAAACTTTAGAACCAACAGGTTCACCACTAGAAACATATTCTTCAATTATTGCCTTTAAAATTAACTTCTGACGATTTGATAAATCAATATCTAACATCTTCTTCACCGCCTTTAGCACTCTTAGTCTATGAATGCTAATTGTATTATATACTAACGAATTAGCACTGTCAACTAAAAAGTGCTAATTTTATATAAAAAAAAATACCAGGTATAAATACCTGATAAATTTTAATTATTTAACTTAAGCTCTAGATACATAAGATCCGTCTTCAGTTGAAACGATAATTTCATCGCCTTCTTCAACGAATAATTGAACTTTTGTTTTTAATCCTGTTTCTAAAACAGCATCTTTTAATGCATTTTTAGAAGTATCTCCACGTACAGCTGGTGCACTTTCTACTACTTTTAAAGTTACTTTAGCTGGTAATGTGATACCTAAGATTTCGCCTTCATAAGATAAGATTTCTACTTCAACACCATCTCTTAAGAAGTTAATTTCCCATTCTAATCTTCCTTTAGGAACGCTGATTTGTTCATATGTTTCATTGTTCATGAATACAATTTCAGAACCGTCATCATATAAATAACCCATTTTAGATTTGTCTAAACGAACTACATCAACTTTATCTCCACCGATTAAACCTAATTCAGTGATTGAACCAGTTCTTAAGTTTTTAGATTTAACTTTTACTTTCATTTTTGCCATAGCAGTTTTATTTAATTGGTGATCTAAACATAAATATAAGATATTATCCCAAATAAATGCATTACCAGGTCTTAATTCTGTACAGTTTACTAATGCCATAATAAAATTACCTCTTTCTTTTTAATCCTTATATATAATATCATAAGTATTTATAGATTTCAAGAAAAGAAGAAAAATAATAAAAAATTGAAAAAAAGCAACTATCTTTGTCGATAATTGCTTTATATATATAAATAATTTCTGCCTAATTATTAATAAGTACGTTTTGTAATAGGTTGTAAGTATGTAAGTAATTTTTCATTTAATACTTCATTAATATAGTAACAAATTACACTAGACATAACATTTTCATCAGCTAAATCTAATGAAGATGCATGTAATTCTAAATATTTACCGCCATTCTTTTGAGAAATGTAAGCATTTAAGAATGAAGAATGATCATTATATTCATTAATTAAATTATAGTTTTCGAATGTTGGATCTAATTTGTCAAATACCATAAATACATGACAAGTACCGCTCTTATAAGCTACGATACGAACTGTAATTCCGTCATCAAAATATTTTTTTGCAACGATTTCAGCAGTGATTTCCACTTTATCTTCAGTACGGCTTTTTTCTGTAAATGTAATACCGTTATATTCGTTTTGAATTAATCCTTTTAATTTTGCTAAATTTGGACCTTTACTTCCACCAAATAATCCCATGTTATCAATTTCCTCTCTTTATTTTAATAAAGTATAATTATTTTTTGGCAGTAAAAATAATCACCTTCTAATTTTATTATACTATCCTGATAACAAAAATCAAATACAAAAAAGAACAAAATGTAAATTATTTTGTTCTGATTTGTTATATTTAATTAGTCTTGAAATGTGTATTTTGTTATTTCTTGTAAATAAGGTAGTGTATTTTCATCAAATAACTCATTTATAAAGAAACAAATAGTATTACATAATGATTCTGTATCAGGAGAATCGATATTAGTTCCATGTAATTCTAAATAAGTTCCATCTTCCTTACTAGAAATATAAGCTCTTAAAAATGCAGAACGTTCATTATACTTATTAATTAACATTAAATTTTCAAATGTAGCTTCGATCTTATCAAAAATCATAAATACATGACAAGTGCCACTTTGATAACTGATTATTTTAATTGAAATTTCATCATCAAAACAATCATCTACTTCTACATGCGCTGTATAAATTGCTCTTCCTTCAGTACAACTTTCTTCATTAAATGTAATATATGTATATGAATCTTGTAATAACTCGTGTAAATCTTTTAAAACAACATTATTATTAAATAATTCCATAACTCTAACCTCTTATTATGCTTTATAAACTTCTTTACCTAATTTGAAGACATTTTTAACATTTAATTCTTCATCTAATAGGACTATATCAGCTAGTTTTCCAGCCTCTAATAATCCTCTATCATTTAAATGAAGTGATTTAGCTTGGTTATATGAAGAGACTTTAGCTAATTCAATTAAAGATGCACCACAATAATTTCTTACATTTTTAAGACCTTGATTCATATATAGTGCTGAACCAGCTAAGTTACCTGCTTCTACTAGGTAGAATGCACCGTTACGATATGTACAATCTAAGTTAAATAATTGAAACTTGTCAACTTTAGAATGTTTACCAAGTAATGCATCAGTTACAATCATAAAACGATCAGGACCTACAATCTTATAAAATGTCTTTAATGTATCTGGATGAACATGAATACCATCACAAATACCTTCTGTATAAAGAGCATCAAAATAAAATGCCGCAGTAACAATTCCAGGATTACGATGATCATGTTTGCTCATCGCATTGTGTGTATGTGTAATATTAGTTAGACCAGCTTTAATAGCATTTTCGATATCATCAAATGTTGCATTTGAATGACCTGCTGAAATTGTAATATTATTTTGTGTAGCGTATTTAATAAATTCTAAAGAGCCATTAACTTCAGGAGCCATTGTAATTAATCTAACGTTTTCATTAGAGGCTTCAATTAATTCTTCCAACTCTAATACATTAGGTTCTCTAATAAATGCTTCATTTTGAGCTCCTTTATAGATTTTATTAATATATGGTCCTTCCAAATGAACCCCTAGTAGGCTAGGAATATCATTTTTAACATTATTTACAGTTTTACATACTCTTTTCATAGAGTCTAAATCTGATGTAAGTGTAGTAGCTAAAAATGATGTAATACCTTCTTCATAAAAAGCTTCTTCAATTTGTTTATAGTCAGCTTCTACTGCGTCCATAAAATCAATTCCACAGGAACCATGCGTATGAATATCAATAAAGCCCGGCATTGCAATCTTGCCTAAACCTTCTATTGCTTCTTCATTACCACAATATTTTCCACTACAGATATTTGAAATTAAACCATCTTTAACTTCAATATATCCATTTTCAATAACTTCATTTAAAGTTACAATTTTTATATTTTTAATAATCATTTTAAATCGCCTTCTTTTTATAAACCTGCAATTTCGATTTCTTTATCTACATAAACAACTACATCAGGATGATTTTTTAAGATTGTACATGGCCAAGCTTCATTAATTTCACCACTGATTAATTGCTCAACTGCCATTTTCTTACTTTTACCTGTTGCAATTAAAATAATCTTTTTAGCATTCATAATTGATTTTAATCCCATTGTACAAGCTTTAGTAGGCACATCTTCAATACGCTCAAAAAATCTTGCATTATCAGAAATTGTTTGTTCTGTTAATTCAGCAATATGAGTTAAAGAATCAAATGGTGTATTTGGTTCATTAAATGCGATATGTCCATCACTTCCTAAACCTAATAATTGAATATCAATTCCACCAGCTGCTAAAATCATAGCGTCATATTCTGCCGCTTCATTATCATCTTTAACAAATCCGCTAGGAACATGAGTGTTTTCTTTATTGATATCAATATGATTAAATAAGTTATGATTCATAAAATAACGATATGATTGATCATGATTACCATCTAATCCTAAATATTCATCTAAGTTAAATGTAGTAACATCTTTAAATGAAACTTCACCATTTTTTACAGCTTCAATAATATTTTTATAAATACCTAAAGGTGATGATCCAGTTGCTAAACCTAAAACACATTTAGGATCCTCTTTCACTTTTTCAATAAAAACTTTAGCCATTTCTTTTTCGATTTGACTTTTTTCTAAATATACAACTTTCATTTTACAATTCTCCTTTATATTACAAAAAATTTATTACATACATAAAATATTATATTCTATAAAATTAAAAATAAATACTTTAAACTTTTTTATTCCCAAATAAATCTAAAATTAATTGATTCTCCACCATCAACTACAATATTTTGTCCTGTACAAAATGTATTTTCCATAGTTAAAAAGTATGCCCATTTACTAATTTCATCAGTTGTAGCCCATCTTTTTAACGGTGTTTCATCCATAATTTGTTCCCATAAAACCGGATTATTGATAACACAGTTATTTAACTCAGTTAATACTCCTCCTGGGTCAAGACTATTACATGTTGCGTTAAAGCTAGCTACTCTTAAAGCAACGTTTTTTGTATAAGAAATTACACCACCTTTACTAGCACAATATTCTGGAAATTCAGCCCCTGTATGAGCACTGGCTGAACCAATATTTAAGATTGATTTAATTTCTTTTTGAACTCCATATTTTTCAGTTATATGAATTAATGCTTTTAAATTTATATCAATATCAGCTTCATTTTGTGTTCCTGCATTATTAATTAAAATATTAACATCATCTATATTAGGTAAATTATCATAATCTCGAATATCACAAACATAATGAATATAATTAGGGTGATTTATTGATTTTTCTAACCTATCAATACCAATAACATTATGACCTTTTTCTAAAAATAATAGAGCAATACTTCTACCTATGCCTTGTGTTGTACCTGTAATTAAAACTTTCATATTACTAATTCTCCTTTTTTATTAAATCTAAATATTCTTTACCTATTTTATCTTCTCTCCATCTAGATACAACTTTATAACCAATTGGAGTAAAGATTATTTGCAAGATTAATTCTAATATCGCTCCAGTTAATGCACACATTACGCACTGTATAAATGTCCAGTAAAATCCATCCCAATAAATAGGAGCAAAAATCATAAATACAATAACTGAGAAAATTAAATTATCTAAAAATTGTCCTACAAATGTTGAGGTATATGAAGCAACCATATATGCTTTTTTACTATTAGGATTATTTTTAAAGCTTTTAGATATAATAAAGTTTAAAAAATTATTAATCATTGCTGAAACTAAAAATGCTATTGTACTTGCCAGTAAAATAAACCAAGTACCACCTAATATACTATTTAATTCGGTGTAATCGCTCGCACTTGATGGAATAATACTAGCTACATAAAAAATTATACAAGTTAATAAATTAATACCTGCAGCTAAAATAGATATTTTATTTGAAGCTTTTGGTCCAAAATGCTTAGTTATTATATCCATACACATAAACGATAACCAAGATATTAAAATACCACCATCTAAAGCTATCCAAGATAGTTGTACTAAAGTTTTATTAGCTAATAAATTCATACAAATAACACTTACTACAAACAGTGTAACTACTAAAGTAGGAATACATCTTAAAAGAGTTTTAGTCTCTAATATTTCTCTTTTTATCCAATTCATAATTTATAATCTCCTAAAATAAAAATTCCTATTTCGAAAACCAAAAAAATAATCGCAAATAGGAATCAAATAATATTCATATCATTTCCTAGTTTTGATCACGCAGGATGGTTACGAACTGCGGGTTTATATTTAAACCACAATAATTATAATATAATTAAATTAATAAAGCAATTTAAATTTAAAACAAGTTTAATTCAATTAGAAATAACTTACTATTACATTTTCTTTATTACAAATCTACATCTTTCTTATTTATTTTATATACTAAAAGTTCTTCATTACCACTTTTATATTCTTTAATCTTCTTCATTCCAAGAGAAATTGCTGTACTATAAGAGGCAACGTTATCTTTTGTCATATATGAATAAAGTGATTCATAATTAGTATTTTTAAAAGCCCAAGCTATAACTGCCTTCCCTGCTTCTTTACCATACCCATTTCTCCAGTACTCATGCTTAATATGATAACCTACTTCTGGTAATAATAGTCCATCTATATTTTGAATACTTAAACCACAATCACCAATAAATTGATTGTTTTCTTTTAAAATCATTGCCCAAAGTCCAAACCCATTTTTCTTATAACTATTAATACACCAATCTAACCATCTTCTACAACCATCTAAATCATATGGTTTTTCATAATGACTCATTGTAATCGGATTTGAAATTAAAGAACATAAATCATCAAAATCATCTTGAGTTAATTCTCTTAAAATTAATCTTTGTGTTTCAATTACCATAATATCACTTCTTCCATGTTTTCATTTTACAAAATAAAATAGTAAATTTAAAGATAAAAAGTGATTTGAACTTAATCAAACCAGTGAACTACTCACCTATTGAATAAGTGAGCTTCTAGGTGAAAACTTGCGTTTTCTACCTATAGGACAGTTCCTGCCCAATACTGCTACTATAGCTATTAGCTTCTAGTTACACAGATACATATTTTTCTTGGATTACTTAATCCTTTACACATCATATCTATTGATGTGTTTTTTTCTTGTGCGTATAATCTCATAATATTATAAGCACCACCAC
>JBGVOE010000116.1:0-8633 GCA_045126355.1 Anaeroplasmataceae bacterium
CTCCTTGATATTTGAATTGGTTGCCAGCCATATTCATTATATCATGGGGGATTTTTATTTAACAACGCACGAAGCTACCTCTAGTCACACACGCATAGCGTGTGGTTTTAATATTCGGACAAAGCCCGAATATAATAAAAAGTGTGTTTTCATCAAACACACCATCTTAATTAGTTAAAAGCTAAAGTAATACTGCATACACTCATTAAATCCAATAAGAAATAATGCAAAGACGATAAGAATTATAAATAAATGAATCCAGAAAACAACTCCACCTTCTTTTAATTCACTTTTATAACATATAATTGCTACTTTAGGTGAAACAAAAAGATTTGAGAAAAAATTTCGAATTCTTTTTAATAATATTTTAAAATCATCTCTTAAAAAACCTAACATAATACATGAAATATGAAATAAAGAACCCGTACCAAAGCCAAACATCATTGCAGAATAAAGGCACATTTCATCGCTCATAGTTTTATCATATTTTAAAATTGCAAAGTATATTAATAAAAAAGGAATAATGGGTATAATTATAAGTACTAGACTAGATACAACGATTCCTCTATATGTTGATCTTTCTCTTCCATCATCCATATTAATCACTCTCCCCTAATTACATATAATTGTACATCTAAACAAATATTTTGTCGAATTAAATTTTTATATTTTTTTACAAAAAAAGTAGTTATTTCATATCATTTTTATAATTATAACTACTTTTGTTTTTTATTAAATTTTCTAATTGATTCGACAAAGTAATGAGACAGACTCTATGTTTGTCGTGCGAGAAAACATATCGACTAATGTTATTTTCTTAAGTTCATAACCATGTTCGATTAAGTATTTTAAATCTCTAGCTAGGGCAGCTGGTCCACATGAAATATAAACTATTTTTTCAATCTTAGCATTAATTACTGTATCTAAGAATTTTTGGTCACTACCTTTTCTAGGTGGGTCCATTAAAATAGCATCTATCTTTTCTTTGCTAACTAAATTCATTATTTCTTCTTCACATTTACCTAAAATGAATTCTGCATTAGTAATACTATTTCTAACCTTATTTTCATTAGCGTTTACAACTGCTTCTTCAACTACTTCAATACCATAAATCTTTTTTACATGAGGAGCTATTGATAAAGTAATAGTTCCGATTCCAGAATAAGCATCTATTACAGTATCAGTAGGTTTTGCGTCCAATAAGTCAATTGCACATTTATATAGTTTTTTCATTTGGGCATAATTTACTTGGAAGAATGAATTTGGATGAATATTAAATTTATTACCAAATAATTCTTCTTCAATATATTCATCCCCACCAACATGAATAAACTCTTTACCTAAAATAACATTTGTTTTATTAGGGTTAACATTTATATATAAAGACTTAATTAATGGTGATTTAATTTTAGATATAAAAGAATGAATTTTCGGCTTATTCTCGCGTAAAACTAAAATTAACATAAATTCATTTTTACTATTACATCTTAAAACTAAATGTCTTAAATCACCTGTATGAGCCTCTTCATTATATGGATAAATATTTGATTCATTTAATAAATCTAAAACTTCATTTATTACTATTCTTGCGTTTTCATTTTCAATCATACAAGATGATGAAGGTATAATATTGTGACTTCTTTCTTGGTAAAAACCAACAATAAAAGTATCATCAACATAGCCAACTGGAAGTTGAATTTTATTACGATAATTATATGGATTATCACTACTAATAACACCATCAATAGGAGGGTTTTTAACCATTTTAGAAATAGTGTTTATAAAGAAATTAGTTTTCATTTTAATCTCTTCTTCGTATGTCATATGCATCATATTACATCCACCACATTTATCGTAATAACCACATTCAGGAGTTATTCTATTAGGGCTTTTTTTAATATGATAAACTGCTTTTGCGAAGGCAATTGTTTTACTAACTTTTTCAATTCTAGCTCTAACAACTTCACCTACTAATGCATTACGAACAAAGATTGTATAATTTTCATAATGAGAAATACCTAATCCTTCATAATCCATATCTGTTATTTCTAATTCGATAATTGCATTTTTAAGTAACATTTTTACTTCAACTACTTTCTATACTCTTTCGCTAAACCACCTTCAGCAGTTTCACGATATTTTTCATGTAAATCACGACCAGTTTCAAGCATTGTTTTACAAACCATATCGAAACTAATCTTATGTTCACTATCACCCATAAATTGAACAAGTTTTGCACTATCTAAAGCTCTTAGGGCACATACTGCATTTCTTTCAATACAAGGAATTTGAACGTATCCATCAATTGGGTCACAAGTTAGACCTAAATGATGTTCTAAGGCAACTTCAGCCGCTTGTTCAATATCATCTAAACATAGACCAAATAAATAAGCACTTGCAGCCGCAGTCATTGCACAAGCAGTACCAATTTCAGCTTGACATCCTGCTTCGGCACCACTAATTGATGCATTATTTTTAACGATATTACCAAATAATCCAGCCACCATTAAAGCTTCAATAATCTTTTCAAGTGGAAATTGATATTCTTTTTGTAAACCATATAAAACACTTGGTAATACTCCACAAGCTCCGCAAGTAGGCGCAGTAACAACAATCTCACCACTTGCATTTTCTTCACTTACAGCGTAAGCATAAGCGAAGATTTTTTTATTTAAAATCATTGATCCATCAATAAAGAATTTATTCATAATAGATTGTGCTTTTCTTTCAACTCCAAGTGAACCAGGAAGTTTTCCTGATTTTGTTAATCCTGATTTAATTGTAGCCTTCATTCTATTATATACTTCATGTAAATAATCAATGATTCCTTCACCTTCAACTTGTAGTACATACTCAGGAATTGTCATATTATTTTCTTCTAAGTATTTTCTAGTTTCAGTAAACTTTTTAAAAGGATAAATCATTTCTTCAACATATTTACCTTCTCCATCAATTTCAATACTACCTCCACCAATACTATAGAAACGATGCATTCCAACTTCAACTTCATTTTCAAAAGCATAAATATCTAAAGTATTAGGATGATATGTACACTCAGTTAAATAATCAAATTTAATTTCACATTTTTTATCAGCAAAAGTATCAATAATAATTTTATCAGTTAGATGTCCTTTACCTGTTAAAGCTAATGAACCATATAAAACTACTTTAAAATTATTAGCATTAGGAAAGCGTTCCATCATAACGGTAGCCGCTTTACTTGGTCCCATTGTATGTGATGAAGATGGACCATGTCCCATTTTATAAATATATCTAATTGATTGCATATAAATAATCCTCCTATTTAATCTTATATTCTGCTTTTAATTCAATAATTGAATCACGTAAGATAGTTGCATGTTCAAAATCAAGTTTCTTAGCCGCTTCATACATTTGATGTTCTAAATCAGCAAGTAATTCATTTATTTCTGTTATAGATAAACGTTCTTGTTTAACTTTTTCTTCTTTTACATTATGAGTAACCTTAATTGCATCATAAATATCTTTAACAATTGTTTTAGGTGTTATATTATGTTCTAAATTATATCTTTCTTGAATTTCTCTTCTACGCTTAGTCTCTTTTATAGCATATTCCATCGCACTTGAAATACTATCAGCATACATTATAACTTTACCACTACTATTTCTAGCGGCACGTCCGATTGTTTGGATTAAGCTTCTTTCACTTCTTAAAAATCCTTCTTTATTAGCGTCTAGGATTGCTACTAAACTAACCTCAGGTAAGTCTAGTCCTTCTCTTAAAAGGTTAATACCGACTAAGCAATCATATTTACCTAATCTTAAATCACGTAAGATTTCAATTCTTTCTAATGATTTAATCTCAGAATGTAAATACGCAACAGAAAGTCCCATATCTTTTAAATATTGAGTTAAATCTTCACTCATTCTAATCGTTAATGTAGTAACTAATACTCTTTCATTCTTCTCTTTTCTTAGAATAATTTCATGGAATAAATCATCTATTTGTGAGACAGTAGGTCTAACTTCAATAATTGGATCTAAAAGTCCTGTAGGTCGAATTATTTGTTCTATAACAGGTAAACCCTTATTAAGTTCATAATCACCAGGAGTCGCACTTAAATAAATAACTTTATCTAACTTTTCTTCAAATTCATTAAATTTAAGCGGTCTATTATCTAAGGCACTTGGTAATCTAAAGCCAAAGTTAACTAAACTTTCTTTTCTACTTCTATCTCCATTATACATTCCTCTTACTTGCGGCAATGTAACATGTGATTCATCAACAACTAGTAAGAAATCTTTTTTAAAGAAATCAATCAAAGTAGCTGGAGTCTCTCCTGCTTCACGTAATGACAGATGTCTTGAGTAGTTTTCTACACCACTACAAAAGCCCATTTGTTCTAACATTTCAATATCGTATTTTGTTCTTTGTTCAATACGTTCAGCCTCCAGTGGACGGTTTGTATCATTAAACATCTTAACTTGTTCTTTTAATTCTTCTTTAATACGGTTAATAGCTATTTGTAATTTCTCTCTATCTGTTACAAAGTGTGTGGCAGGGAAAATTGAGATATATTCCATCTCTTTATTTGCTTTACCAGTAACAACGTCAAATAGTCTAATACGTTCTACTTCTTCATCAAAAAACTCAATTCTTATTCCTTCTTTTTTCTCATGAGCAGGAATAATTTCTAAAACATCTCCGCGTTTTCGAAAAGAGCCTCTTTTAAAATCTAAATCGTTACGAGTGTACTGCATATCGATTAATTGATTAATAACTTTTTTTAAATTATAAGTTTCACCAACTCTTAATCTTAACATACTCTTTTCATATGTTTCAGGATCTCCAATACCATAAATACAAGAGACACTGGCTACTATAATTGTATCTTTATACTCAATTAAATCCGCTGTAGCAGCGTGACGCATTTCATCAATTTCTTCATTAATTTGAGCGTCTTTTTCAATATAGGTATCACTACTAGCTACATAAGCTTCTGGTTGATAATAATCATAATAAGAAATAAAATAGGCAACATGATTATTTGGAAATAAATTTTTAAGTTCAGAATAAAGTTGACCAGCTAAAGTTTTATTATGAGCTAAAACTAAAGTAGGTTTATTTATCTCTTTTATAACATTTGCGATTGTAAAAGTTTTACCAGTTCCAGTCGCACCTAAAAGAACCTGTTCCTTAATTCCATTATTGAAATTATCAACAAGTTTTTTTATCGCTGGTATTTGGTCACCATAAGGTGCATAATTAGAAACTAATTCAAACTTCATTAACATCAATCCTTCATTCTTTATTATAACTTAATTTTTATAAAATTAAACAAAAACTAATAAATAGTATAAATATTAAAACACAATTAAAAATATTAAGGGTGATTTAAATGAATATTAAGAATTATACAACTATTACAACAAACTCAAAAAAAGTAATAAAGAATAGTATCTTTGTAAGTATTAATAATGATAAATTACATATCCAAGAAGCAATTAATAAAGGTGCGTCATTAATAGTTTCGACAGAACAAATCGATCTAAATATAAATAGTTTAATAGTTAAAAATATCAAGTATTTCTTTTCATATTATTACAAAAAAATATTCAATATAAATATGAATGATTTCACTATAATCGCAGTTACAGGAACAGACGGTAAAACAACTGTAGCAAAAATGTTATATGATACAATTACTGAAAGATATGATTCATTATCGATTGGTACAAACGGAATATACTATAAAGATAAAATAATAAAAACAGTAAATACTACTCCTGATATAGAAACTATTTTAGAATGTTTTACAGTAGCACAAAAAGAAAAAATAAAATATATAATCTTAGAAGCATCAAGTGAGGGATTACTAGCTAAAAGATTAACAGGGGTAAAGATTGATGTTATGATTTTTACAAATTTATCTCATGAACATTTAAACACACATAAGAATATGGAAAGTTATTTTAAATGTAAAAAAATTCTTTTAAAATTATTAAAGGAAAATGGAATAGTAATAACTAATATAGAAGATTATTATGGCAGGAAACTTGCGACGGATAAAAGTATTAATTACGGCTTACATAAAGGAAAAGTAAGGACGATAACATTTAGCCTAGAAAGCAGTTTTACAAAAATATTTTTGAAAAATGATGATAGGTTTTACTATTATAAAATACCATTTGTAGGAGTATATAATATCTATAATTTTTTATGTGTTCACGCAACAATTTCACATCTTTTTAATATATCAAATTTTAAATTTAATAATCTAAAGACTCCAGATGGAAGATTTTGTGTAATAGATAAAAATATTATAATTGACTTTGCTCACACTCCTAATGCATTAGAAAATTTAATGATTACTGTAAAAGAAATATATAAAGAAAGTGAAATAATTTTAGTTATAGGTTCTCAGGGAGGCAAAGATAAAAGTAAAAGAAAATATCTGGGTATGATAGCCGACAAATACGCAAAGGAAATTATCCTAACTTCAGAAGATCCTAAAGATGAGTCACTTATAGATATAATTTTTGATATAAGTATTGGTATTATAAATACTAATTATACAATTGAACTAAACAGAAAAATCGCAATAGAAAAAGCACTTAAATTAAGAAAAGATAGTAGCGTAATCTTAATCGTTGGTAAAGGAATGGAAGAAACTGAAAAACATAAAAATATAACATATTCTCACTCTGATTACGAATGTGTTTTAAACCAAATAAAAAATCAGGTATTTCTACCTGATTCCTAATGCTTCTTTAGCTAATTTATCTGCGATATCATTATAGTGATCGTTTGAATGACTTTTAACTTTTACAAATTTAACATCAATTTTTTCTTTTGCTTCACTTGAAAATTCTTGATATTTTTTTGTTCCGTATAAATTGGCTTTCCATTCATTTTTATACCATTTACTAATGCCTTCATAATCATGATAAATCGTTAATTCTTTTATTCCACGATTTAGGCAATATTGAATAATAAAACCTGCACCTTTAATTTCACCAGCGACATTTCGCATACTAGATAGTTCATCTTCAGGAAAACTCTTTTTAAAATAATATTCGTTCCCATCAATAAGCAAAACTACACCAAAAGAGTATTCATTTGTATCATTATTAAATGACCCATCAACATAAGCTACAGGTGAATTTAAAGACACTTCAACTTTTTTTGAATCTAAATAATCTTGGGCATCGACGATATTTGAAAATGATTTAAATATCGCACCTTCATATCCATCTACTTGTGCCTTACATTCATCCCATGATGAGTATATACCACTAACTCTTCCTACTTTAACAGCGTAATATTTCATATTAGTTACCTTCTTTAAACATTAAGCTAAAAATATTCTTAGCAGCGTCGTAGTCAATATCAACAACATCTTTAATAATTGTTGTTTTATTTTTAGTTAAAGCAAGCGCAAATCTTTCTAATTCAGTTGCCTCAATTCCAACATCTTCTAATCTTGTTGGCATACCTAATTCTTTAAAATATTCTTCCATTTTAACAATTCCAGTGTATGCATCATTTGCTAGATCAGCTGTTTTTTCTACATCAAATAAATCATATGCAAGCCTAGCAAATAGTGGCGTTAGTAAGTCATTTTTATAAACATATTTACTGTAGGCTGGCCAAACAATCGCAAGGCCTGCTCCATGTGTTACATTATCATAAAAACCAGAAATAATATGTTCAAATGCATGAGCCCTCATCTTATAATTTCTCCCAACATGAGTTAGCCCGTTATGTGAAAATGATGAAGCTAACATCAACTGTTTTCTAGCTTCATAATTAGTAGGATCATTATATGCAACCTTACCATTTTTAACAACTGTTTTAAGAAGTCCTATTGCAAATTCATCCGCTAGCATACTAGCCTCACTTGATATATATCTTTCAAGTGTATGCATCATTATATCAACAATTCCACAAGCTGTTTGATATTTATTTACTGAATAAGTTAATTCTGCATTCATAATCGCAAATAGTGGTCTATTAACTTCTGAATTAAATCCTTGCTTAATTTGCAATTCTAGATTAGTAATTACACAAGAACTACTCATCTCACTTCCAGCAGCTGATAAAGTTAAAATAACTCCTATAGGCATACTCTTTTGTGGAGTTACTTCATGTGAATTAAACTTCCATGGATCAATACCACTCTTATAAGATACGGCTATACTTTTAGCAGTATCAATTACGCTTCCTCCACCTACAGCTAAAATCATATCAAATTCATAATTTTTAGCTAACACTTCTCTAACAAAGCTTACTTTTGGATTTGGTTCTACTCCACTTACTTCAATGAAATTAATATCATAACTATTAAGTGAATTTACTACCTTATTATATAGAGAGCCTTTTTTAATTGATCCGCCACCATATAAAAATAAAACATTTTTAAAACCATAAGATTTAATTACTTCTCCTAATTTATCTAAATCATAATCAATAAATAATTTTGTTGGAGCATTGTATGTAAACATAGGTCAATCAGTCGAGTAGACACTTCCTCGACACCCACCTCTCTTTTCAACTTTATATTGTTCTAAAATATCATAGTGTGAGTTAGCTGTGTCTTCAGTGCCCCTCACAGAACCGTACGTGCAGTTTTCCCGCATACGGCTCTTCACAA
>JBGVOE010000117.1:0-28167 GCA_045126355.1 Anaeroplasmataceae bacterium
GGCTGCCCTTACTGTTATATATAGTTTTTTTAATAACATACACGGTTCATTTGTTGTGTTACATACACTTTATTTGTAGTTCACATACATTCTAAATTTGTTGTGTAATTTTTATTTACATACACGATTAATTAGAGAACCCTTATATGTTATTTATATTTCTTCTAAATATTTATTACATTTTTCATTCTCATAATCAGTAGCAAACGATGAAAAACAATAGACAAATTCTTGGTTATTAATTAAATATAAAAACTCATCAAAAGTATGGTTGTAATTTTTCGCTATAAAATCCTCTTTATTAGCTTCAGCTATTAAATTTTGTTTTTTATAAGTGAACTGAATATGTGTACCAAACCAATAATCTGAAGGATTAATATTATATCTTTCCCAATCTTTAAGAATTAGTTTAACTCTTTTTAAGCCAAATAATTTACTCATTTTAATACATAAATAACTATAGCATTCTATTTTTCTTTTTGTCCATCTTCCAATTTTAATGAAGTTGTTATAATATTCTTCAATAATATATTTAACCTCTTCATTACCTAAATAATAATCCGCCATCAATATATCTAATAGTTGTGATTGAAGATCTATATTTATACTATAATCATTTAGTAATTTATTTTCGACAATATCTATAAAATAATTTTTATCATCAAATAATCCAATCATTTCATAAAGAAAGTTACCCTTACTGCCTTCATAAATAAAATCGTATGTACAACTATGAGTAATAGAATATACTAATGAATCTCTATATTCTTCCTTATCCCTAGCGTTACATAATTCAATATACGCACTACCTAAGCCTTTTTTAATGTTGTCTATAAATTTTATTTCCAACATAAAAACACCACATTTCATAATTTTATTATATCCTATATTAAACTTAAAGTATATGAAAAAGACTACTCAATCTAGAGTAATCTCAATTAATATTAACATAATAAAAACTATAAATCTCTCTTTTCTTTTTTACTGATAAGTTCAATTTTTAAATGTGTGCATAATAAATTATAAAATTCTTTACCTCTATAAGTAGGATTTTTTATTCCGGTACTATAGATATGAATAAGTTTTTTCTCATTTTTATATATCATTAACTTATAAATAAATTGCACTTCATTATCAACTTCTATCGAAGCCTTAAAATTAAGTTCTGAGATTTTATATTCTTTCTTTTTAATAAATTTTCTAATGATAATTTCATCTTTTAAAGTATTAATTTTTACATATGGTAATTTAGATGGTAACCAAATCAAAAAAGAGAATATCAACAAAACAACAAAACATATTCCAAAAACAAGTAAAACAATCCAATCAAATTTTTTTGTAATAAAGAGTTGGATGATATACATTATAACAAGAAATAAAAATTCTCCTATACCTTCAATAAAAAGATAATTATTCGGTTCTGATTCTTTTTTAAAATTCATCCCTGAGCTTTTCATCATAATTCCTCCAAAATAATTAATACTCTATATTACTAATTCAACATTAGAAAATAATTTGATATATAACAAATATTAAAACTATATAACTAATACTAATGTTACAATATCGTTTTTATTAAGGTAATCTTGTGAACTTTTTAATTGGCAAAAGCATTCTCGTCTGTCTTTTATACGTTTCAAAGCCTTCTTTATGAGATTGTCTATTATCTGCCATCGGAATGCTTACAGTAATAAATAACACTGTATTCAAAATTGCGCCCAGTATTAGATACCAAACATTTGGTACGGCGCATAAAACAGCTAATCCTACACCCCACCACATTAAAATCTCTCCTAAGTAATTAGGATGTCTTGAATGCTTCCAAAATCCAACACGTATAAATACTTCTTTTCTATCTTTACGAAACATATGCATTTGAATATCAGATATTCCTTGCATAATTACTGCCATAAAAGATAGACAAAGAAATAAGACACTTCCAAAGTTTCCAACTATATTCTCATGAATCACATATACTCCAGGTAAAATACATCCATATACTATTAACGTTGGAACCATATGAATTCCAATTAAATTAATAATAGGATAATAAACTCCGCACTTTTCTTTCAGCATCGTGTAACGCCAATCTTGATGATTAAGATTTTTAAATGTATAAGCCCAATTGGCAGTCAGACGAATCGCCCAGAATAATACAACTATAAGCATAATAATTCCAAACATATTCAATTTCTTCCCAATGGCAAATGCAATAAGAATAACAGGAGGTTGTACGCTCCAATAAGGATCGTAAACTGATGCATTTTTAAATATCAAACTAAAAATAAATATTACAATAGTTGCCAAAATATCTGCAATCAAAAGAGATAGCCACCATTCAAATTTAAGATTACAGTACACATAAACTCCGAAAAAGATAGTAAGTATGTATATCAGTGCAACCACAACAAAGCTAAATAAGCGGTTTTGTTTTATTCTTTTCATATACTTATTTCTCCATTAAATCTTATTTTGTGTTTGACTCGTGTATATAATATGGTTCGTTAAAAGCTCCACTATATATAGATAGAATAATTTTGTCATTTATTTCATAATCATAATATGCTTCTTCTGTTACTCCAATTTTAAAAACAACATCACCATTTTTCACTTCTAATTCATACGTTGTGATTTGTCTAGCGCCACTTCTTACATCTTTATCAATGATGACATATTCTTCAAATGTTGGATTTGATGTATCTAGGTAAATATTCATTGAAGAAATAGTCATCCAAGTTAATGCAAATCCTCCCAGTAAACCTAATAAAGGGATACAAATAAGCTTTTCTTTATCTTTATTTATATTATAACTTACCAATCCGTAAATTAAACAAGGTACGAAAGCAATACCAGTCCCTATAATTGTAGGAATTAAAAAAGTCAAAGGCATCTCACCATTTATATACTCTACTCTTAAAACAGGAATTACTGTAGATAAATAAGCTAGTGCTCCAAAACACCAAATACTACGATAAGAAATATTTGTTTTTTTATACACATATATATCCACAATTACATTACCAATACTATAAATGAAGAAAAATATAGCTTCAATCCTACCTAAATCGATTATAGAAAATACTATATATAAAAATCCATAAATCCATGCTGTTATTTTACCTATAAGTGGTAAATTGACATCCTTAGATATTGTTACGTATAAAATTATAGAACCAATAATAACAATATTAATTATTAAACCGTAGATAGAATTTCTAAAATCGCTTAATTCTGGAAGTATTGAATAAATAAGAAATCCAAAACATAAAATAACTAATGCTGCGATCCCAAAAATATATTTAATAATTTCTTTCTTTGTCATAATGTTTCCTCCTTTTCCCCAAAAACTTAAATAGATTTATCTAAATGTAGATTTCTAAACAATCCCTTTACAATCTATTAAATAACTCAACATAAACATTCAAATTAACTACAAAATTAATTAATAAATACGATACTATAATTAATTCAATAAAAATAAATAAAATCAACAAAATATTATATACAATATACTTATTATTTTTTGTGATAACAATATATAAAATTGAGCCTATTAAACCACCAATAACATTAATCAGTAGATCATTTAACATGAAAGCTCCAATTATAGTATAAAGTTGAAATAATTCAATTATTAAAGATATTATAAATGTGATAAGTAGTGCTTTAACTACTCTTTTTTTCTTTATAAAATGAGTTATTAATATACCAAAAGGAACAAAAATAAGCATATTTAAAATATCCAAAATAATTGTTTTTGCTATTACTCCAATCTCATATTCTATTTTATAAAACTCTATTATCTTTACTCCCCTAATAAATCTTTCTTTTAGAGTAAAAGTAGATAAATATTCGTAATTAACTATTAAGTCATTAGGCATAAAAGACTTAAATACTATTCCAAATACTATTATGAAAATATATGTAATTAATGAGATAAGAATTAAACTATTAAATAATCTTTTACTCTTCATATTAATTCTCCACTTTTTCTTAATCTTTTGATTATTTATCATCTATATGAAATTATTATATCATAAGCTATTAAAAAATTTTTATTAATCATTATCAGAACATAATAAAAAGACCATAAAATTAATTATGATCTTCTTTTAACTATCTAATATACTTATATATTATAATTTAAATCCAAGCAAATGTTTTAGCTAATGTGATAAATACAAACATTGTAAATATCGATAGCATTGTTCCTAATGTTATAATCTCGCCAGCTAATTCATAATCAGCTTCATAGTTTCTTGCCATTGCATAACTTGAAACAGCATTTGGTGTAGCAAATACAGCAATTAAAATTGCCATTTCTAATTTATCAAACCCTAATAACGCTGATACTGTTAACATAATTGCTGGAATTAAAACAACTTTTCCTAAAACTGATAAACTTGATACCTTTATATTTCTTAACATATTTTTAAATTTTAAATCCCCACCTAAAATCATAAATGCAATTGGTGTAGCTGCAGATTTAATATTAAATAATGTAGTATCAATCATAGTAGGTATTTCAAATCCAATTGAATTTCTGATTAAAGAAAAAATTAATCCGGAAACCCCACCAATAATTAAAGGGTTTTTTACAATTCCTAATAAAGCGGATTTTATACTTTTGTTTTCTGATTCACTAAATACATAAAGTGAAATTACAGATAACATATTAATAACAGGAACATAAAATGAAGCTACTACTGCTGCTAAAACAGCTCCTTCATTTCCTCCAATACTAAGTCCTAATGGAACTCCGAATAATAAGAAGTTAGATCTAAATGTTCCTTGAATCATTACTCCTCTTCTTTTTTTATCTTTAATAAATAATGGCACTATTAAAAATAATACACCACATAAAATGCATGCGCATAAGCAAACATAAATAATTAGTTTTAAATTAAATACTTCAAATATATTTGCAGTTGCTACATTGTAAAATAATAGAACTGGTAATAAACATTTGAAACAAACTTGATTAGCAATTTTTAAAAAGTTTTCATCCCATAATTTGATACGAGTTAAGAAATATCCTAAAAGAATTAATAAGAAAATTGGGACAACAACATTTGCAGAAAAAATTAAATCAGCACCCATAATAATAAGTCTCCTTTTACAACAACTTAGGTATTATAGCACAATTAACTTATAATTCTACATTTATTTTAATTCTAAAAACGTTTTTATTTTAGAAAAGTAAACTAAGAGAAAATCTATGCATTTTAAAACTTTTATTTTGAGTCGCTTGCAAAATGTAATCAACTTAAATATTAATAAATATTTTATATCTATATAGGTAAAAAGACCACAAACTTAAAGTTGTGATCCTACTTATATATATTGATGTTATATTTCTCCTAATGAAATAAAATTAATAATAATCTCTTTTAATTGTCTATCAAAATAAACTGAAATAAATTCTTTCCACTCTAATTCGATTTTTTCTTTATTTATAGATTCATCTACTTTATCTTTAAATTCTAAATCAATAACCATCATTTGATTTTCACAATGAGGAGCAGTCTTAAAAACTAAATAACATTCTCCCACATATTTTGAATGTAGTAATTCATTATCTTTAAAATACTTATCAAAAAATTTATTCAACCTATTATTAAACACAGTGCCATTATATACTTCTGGATAATGCACAAATACTTTTATATTAATATGAAGAATATTATCTTCTTTTTTATATAAACTCATATGTTTACCTCCTAAAAAATAAATCATACATCTATAACATGTAATAATAACTACAATAAACACAAGTTATTTTTAAATCCTTTATTAATATAATCTACATAATAATAAATGATACTACTCTAAAATGGCATCGATTTTAAACCCTGTTACATTTTCAAAAGAGTTCGCATCTATCTTAGCAATTATATCTCCTTCAAATAAGATAAAAATTTTCAATAAATCCTGATTATTCGCTTTGCATGTTATATATTTTTGTTCAAATTTTAGTTTATTCATATTATATGTTTTTTTAGTAAAAATTGTTCTTTTAATAAATTTCATTTCTTTATAATTAAAAGTTAATTTAAATCTAGATAACAAGAACATCGCGAATAAAAAAATAGTAAAAAGCGTTATAGGAAATAATACAAAAGTCAAAGCACCTATTAAATCCTCAACAAACATATTATTAGCTAATGTAAAAATAATAGAAAATATTTGCCCTCCAGCAAAACTAATAGTAAATTCAGGATCAATTGAAGCTTTAAATTTATTTGGTTGATAATTTATAATATAATATTTTTTCATATTTTAAACTCCTTAATTAAACTAATACTTTATATATGCAATAATTTCCAAAATATTATTCTGTTTCTTCATTTAATATTGTCTTTTTAACGTTTGTTTTAATATTTCTTGCTTGTATTAATATCCAACCAAATGAATTAGAATAAGTTTCGTAATCCGTATTATATGCATTGCTATTAAATTCTTCTAGTGACTCATCATTATCTATTATTACAAAAAATTCAGCAATGCCTTCATTATCTTTTTTCCACTTGATTGGTACAAACTCATATTTTAGGTTATCATATTTTGATTCTCTTTCTAAAATATTAGCATCATATCCATTAAAACGTGAATCAAATAGAATATGTTCTTTACCACAATGAGAACACTTAACTTTAACTATTTGGGTATAATCAAAATCAATTATTTCTAGCTTTTCAGTTACTCTTTTTTTAAATAATCCTTTCATACCGCATATGTATCTCACACCGTTTTCGTTAGTCGATGTAAAACTACTATATTTACGATAAAAAGTTTCTGCACGTTTTTCATATTTTTTTTGTTCTTCTGACTTTGTCAAAACATTTTTATAACCAATAAAATTCTTTGAGCCGCACTCACAAACCACATTACACCATATACTAGTATCTTTATACTTAACTATCTCTAATATATTTTCTAAATATTTAGGTTTAGGAATCATATTCTACTCCCTCCAAACTATCCTTGGTTCTTTGAATTTTCTTATTCAGGTTTTAATAACAGTTTTAAATTGCAATATAAAATCCTAAAAATAGTTCTTCTTAAATATCACATAGATTTCGTTCTAATAAGCTAATTAATTCAAAAATATAATTATTAAATTCGATATCACTGTATTTATCATCAATATTATTCGTTTCTATTTCATACTTAACAGCTTTAATTGGATCATATAATCCAATATTCACTTTTTTTCCTTTAATAAGTGATTTTAATGATTGTTTAACAGCTAAATCGTCTATATCATAATGAAACAAATTAAAAAAATCATACTCATTATTATCAACAACTTGTATTTTATCTAATAATTCTTTAGCTATAATTTTATCTTCTTCACTAACTGAACCATAATACTTTTTAATAATTCTATTACGCCTAATATCATATATTGTAAAGAAAAGTAAAGTAATTAAAGCAGCTACACCTAATACTGAACACATGATAATATCATCTAAACCGAAATTATCATTATGAGATATAACAATTAAAAAGCATGCAAGTGCAATCGTTAAAGATGTTAGTAAGATTGTTCTAAAAACAAATAATTCTCTTTTAAACTTACTAATAACTTGATTTGGTAAAGTAGCATCAATCCACAATACACCATCTACAACAACAGATTGTGTTTCTATAGGAAATTCAAAATTAAGCTCTCCTTCTATTTTTGTAACAGAATCAAAATCAATCAAATTAAATATATCTTCAACTTTTTCTGTTCTAATAGTTTCATTTGATTCAACAGTAATATCTATGTAATCCTTATACGCAACAATAAATACACTATTATTATTTTTTAGTTTAATAGTTATTTCTGGTTCATAATCATATGAGACTAAATATTTTAAATTATATAAAAATAAATCTTTACTATATTTCATAGATGCGCCTCCTAAAATACTATTCTATAAAAATCATACTGCAATATACAATTTAATATTGTTTTTCCGATTTTTTTTATTAAAAAACAAATGGAAAAATCATTAATAATAAACCTAAAATCATAAAAATAATTCCAGCAACAATTATATCTTTACTTTCAAAATCACTCCAACTTGCTCTATCTGGATTCATTTTAGCATGACTTACTGATTGTTCTACTAATAATATGTGTTTCCATTTAAATACACAAGCTAATACATAGTCTAATCCCATTATAAATAATGGTAATCCAAAACTAGGAAATATAATGTATGGTCCATAATCTTTCATCACATCAATGTTTAAACATAAAATTGATGAAATACAGAAATTTAAAAAAGCAATTATCAGAATCCCGTATCTCCAGAAAAATCCTGTAAAAATTTCTTTTCTTCGTTGTTTAATTATTTTGCCGTCTGGTTTATTAAATTTATTAATTGTACTTTTAGATAATTCAAAAATATCATCTTTCTCATTGTATTCAAAAATTTTTTTGATAAAACAACTTTCTTCGTCTTGAGACATCTTCTTTTCTTTAGGATAAGTAAATCTCAAAAAATAAAAATCAATTTCAAATTTATTAGATATTTCTTCATTATAAATATTTTCAAAAATTAACTTATCATTGATTTTATAAACAAGAAAAATTGAACCATCATCTACTAGAGAATCATCAAAATATACCTTTAATTCGTCGTTATTTAACTTTTCAAAAAGCAATTCTTTGAAAATCTCAACGTGGTGTTGTGTTTCCATCAACGACATAGCAGAAGTGTATTCTTTTCCTTTTGAAGTATAAAAGGAATTTTCAAATTTTAATTTTATGCTTTCTTTAGATTCTGTTAAACATTGGTTATTTTTTTCAAAAGATTCTTGAACTAATCGTTTAATTTCTTCTTGTTTCTCTTTTGGATATTTTTGTTTTTTTATTTCTTGTTCAATTAACTCTAATGTTATTTTTTCTGCAAATTTATTTTTTTTCATAAGTTTATCACCATATCAATTATACCACAATACACAATTTAACTTAACCAAAAAAGACCACAAATTAAAATTGTGATCTAATTCTGTTTGTATTATTTTCTAAAATTAACTTGTACTGTTACATGTTGTTTTTAAATTATTTCACAATCCAATCTATCAACTTCAAACTCTATAAAGTCACCATTTTGAAACTCTTCACTAAATCCATTAGGATATTCCCATTCTAACCTTATTGTAAAATCAAATACCTGAACAATTGCTTGTTTGCAATCTATAATTTTCCCTCTTAATTTATATTTAAAATAATTAAAAATCCGATTTGAAATTTTATAATTTTTTTGATTTTCGTTAGTTATTTTAATGATATCTATTCTATTAACAGCAAATGCATATATTCTTAGAACTTCCATTCCTATTTGTGGTTCTTTATCATCCGGTAATGGAACAGAAATGCACATACATTTTAATTCTTTTACTCCATCCGAAACGATATAATCAGCATAATTGTAACTGTATTCTAATATTTTCTTTATATACATTATTACACCTCTAGTCACTTAATTTTATTCAGTACATAAAAACTATTATAAATTGAACAAATTTCCTTATTTCTTCTATTATTTTTAAATTTTTTCAAAATAAACTGGTACTATTTAATATTGCTAGTTATCTTAAATTTTCATTAATTATCAATTTTATATTCAAGATATGCAATATTTAATACTCCATTATATTCAGTTAAAACAATATAGTCATTTATATTATATTTATCATATTCTGATGATGGTAGACTAACTTTAATTTCTTCATCATTATATAGAATAACAACATAATATTTGTCTGCATATCTTCTACCACCATCACTATACTCTTTATCGATTATTTCATATTCACATACAGTGCCAGTTGATACATCAAGTGAATAATTTATATTTTTCGTCATACTATATGGAACCCAAAAAAATAAAATAAATACACCGAAAAAAGTTAATAACAAATTACCAACATATTCTTTTTTAGAGTTTCTGTTTTTAACTAAAAATATATAAATTATAATTGATATTACACCAGCCACTAGACCAATATAGATAAAGTAAGATATTAAATCATCATCTAAAATGGTAATATATCTATCTAATTCTATTGTTTTAATAATCATTAATGCTTCCGAGTATAAAATCGGAAAAATAGCATTAGCTAGTTCTTTTCTATCTTTTTTTACCCAATATAATATTAATTCAATTATCAAGAAAATCACTGTAATTATAAAGTATATATTATAGATTAAATAATCTGTTTTTCTAGAAAAAAAGAATATACATGTGAATAATACAACAGGGAAAATTATTAGTAATATATTTGTAATCTTATTTAATTTATTCATAACCACAAAAATACTTAAAATTGATGATGTGCCAGCTAACAAACAAGTGATAAATTTAACTATCCCCATAATATCTGTATTTATATAATTGATTGAATAAAATGAAATAAACATAGCTGCAAAAGATGAAATAGCCCATATTTTAAATATTACATTATATGATTTTGACATATTATTTTCCATTTTCTATTCACCTCTATTTTTTATTAAATTATATCACACTTCAAACTAAAAATATATTACTTAAAGGAACTATTGTATATAAATATATACTTGTTAAAAATAAATGAAATACGATTTAACGTTAATAGACTATTTAATATTATGCAAAGACAGGTGAGGAAGAATAATATATTTTAAATGGGAATGCCATAGGAGATTTTAGTTCATAACTATAATACATTAAAGCCTAGAACTAAAATTGCTATTAAAAAATATTTTTGATATAATAAAAATATCAAAAAACAAAAATTACAATTAAATTATGGAGGAAGTATGAAAAAAATATTATTATGTTTAACTATTTTTTCTTTTTTATTAATCCTTTTTGGATGTACAACAAATGATAATCCAACAGAACCTGAAACTCAAACTCCAGATGTTCCAACAGATACTGTTAATCCTACACCTGAAAATCCTACAGAGTCTGTTAATCCTACACCTACACCTATAGTACCTCAAACTTTCTATACTACAAGTAGTGGTGATGTTAGTGAAAACGAAGGAATCTTAACTTCTAATCAAGCAAATTCAATAGCCTATCGAAGTGATGGACAAACATTTATAGAAGGTACATTATCATGTGATATTAATCTAAATGGGAATACTCAAGATAATGGTATCATTTTTGGTTTAATAAATGAAAACGACCTTACTAGATTCTGGGAAGATGAAGGAATCCATTATTACTTTTTCTTTATTTCAAATATCGGTACAGCATATTTAGGTAAAGTAAGTAACAAAACATGGACAGTTTGTGGAGAAGTTCAAATTCCAAATTTAGATCGCAATAAAACATATAAATTGGAAGTATCAAGACAAATGATTTCATCAGGAGCAAACATCTTATGTTATCTTGATGGCGAACTTCAAGTTTCATATAAAGATTATAAATATTATGACGGAACAGGCTTCGGTATTAGAGCTGCCGCAAGTAATGTAGTATACTCAAACATCACAATAACTGATGAAATTAAAGGTGAATCTACAACACTAAATGATTATGTGATTGCGAGTGGAGCATTTAAAGCTGAAAACAATACAATCACCTCAACAACAGGAAATGCGATAGCTGAAAAAATTGGTGGAGAATTTGTTTATGGTACTTTAGAAGCAACAATGACAAGCAATGGTGGTTACGCAGATAACGGTATAATCTTTAATCTAACACCAAATGAAACTCATTCATACTGGGAAAGTGATGTAGCATATTACTTCTTCTTTATCAATTTTAATGGTGGAGCATATCTTGGTAAAGTAGATTACGGTCAATGGACAGCATGTGAGTACTTACCAGTAAATAACTATAATCCAAATAATACATACAAATTAAAAGTTGTAAAAGATGATTCAACAATCAGCTGTTATATCAATGATGAATTATATTTCACACATGCAGATTCATTCCCGCTTGAAGGAACAGGCTACGGCTTAAGAGCAGGTGGTAAAAATGTATCATACACAAATATTAAATGTGAATCAACAGGAACAATTGTTGAAACATATCCTACTGATGTAACAACACTAAAAGGTAAACTAGTTGGCTCTAATGGAGCAATTAAATCAAAAGGTGTTGAAACATTAGCTTTATTAAATAATAAAACATTAAATGAAGGTACATATCAAGCTAAAGTAAAAGGCGTATCAACAAAACGCTCAGGCTTAATTTTTAATTACCAAAATGACGGAACAACAGAGTCATATTATCGCTTTGTTACAAGAAAAGAAGCTCAAAAAGTTGAAATCGATAAAGTAGTAAATGGTAAGGTAACAAACCTATTTTCTAATTACTTATCAGCAGGATATCAAGCAGGAGCTGAATACCAATTTAAAGTAGTAATAAAAGACAGTAAAGCTTATTGTTACTTCTGGAATACACTATATTATGTTTTTGAAATAGAACAAATAAATGGACAAGTAGGTGTTTATGCTGAAGGCCCTTCTTCTCAATTTAGAAATTATGAAGTTACTAACAGCATAGAAACTATTGAGGTAGATACACTATTATTTGGTCATTCATATTTCGAATTATGGCATAACTTTAAAAATGACTTTGCTACTTTAGCAAGCGAAAACAATCTAGGAACATATACAAATATCGGTATTGGTGGTTCTGTTGCTTCTCACTGGGAAAAATTCAAAGAATCATTAGTAACATATAAAGCAGATACAGTAATCTACTGGATAGGAATAAATGATTTAACAGGTGGAACAAGTCCTGCATCAATAATCGGAAGTATTAAAGAAACACTATCTTACATGAAAGAATATAATCCAGATTTAAAAGTAATTCTATTGTCATGTAACCACTGTCCAGCAAGAACAAATATTAAATCAACAGTTTCTGAATTAAATGAATTAATGAAAACATATTGTGCTCAACATGAATGGATATCCTATGCAGAAATGGAATATGCATTCTGTGATAACGGAATAACACCTGATGCGTATTGGTTTACAGATGGTCTACATCCATCAGCAAATGGATACACTCAAAAAGTAATACCAGCAATCAAAGATGCACTATTAGGTAATAATCAACCAACAATTGATGAAGAATTAAATGAAAAACTATTAGCAGAAACAAAAGAGTTAAAACTAATTCAATTATACGATTATGATGAACATGCATATACTAATGATAAATGGCAAGAAGCTAAAGTGATCTATGATGAGGCAATCCTAAAAATCAATAATGCTAAAACAATAGATGAACTAAATAATATAGACTTATCATCATATATAAATGCTTTAGAAAAAATAGAATCAAAAAATGATTACTTATGTAACGAATTAATATCAGGAACTAACAATTCAGTATGGGAAACACAAAACTTCACAAACGCTCTAAATTCAAGTCAAAACAACGTATTTAATGTTGAACATGACGGTCATAGAATCGTAAATGAAAGTTATGGTGATATGTCATTTAACGTATGTTTAGGTCAAATCAAAAATGAATTCCCAACATTAAGTATAATCTTTAGAGCTACACAAACACCAGCTTTAGGATTAAATGGATATCTACTAAACTTTGTTACAGAACCAAATTACCTACAAGTATGGTATATGAGAGAGGCTTACGGTACTAGTTCTTCTAATGAATTAACATATCTAGGTGGATGGGTATTCCCAGAAGAAGTTGAAGATACAACATTTAAAGTAATAATTGAAGGAAACAACATTTATATCTACACATTAGAAAGCTTCTTGAAAAACGGAAAAGACGCCTATGGTTGTAGTGTTGATTTATCAGTTAATGGAACAAAGTCAGTATATAAAGAAGGTGGCTTTGGTATCTTAAGCTGGAGTAGTTCAACTCAAGCACAAGGTAAATTAACAATATCTAATTTCCGTGCTATTTCTACTTCTAATAATCCAAAATCAATGATATCTAATAATTTAGAATGTATTCCTTATAAGAAAAATTGGTTTCTTAGATAAAATAAAATAAATATTATAAACTATTTACAAGGGGATTGACTAAAGCTAGTCAGTCCCTTTTTGCTATTTCTAGAATTCTTGTTAATAAAATTAATCACATTTATCCCAGCCCAGTCTAAATTTTGCTTCATAATAAAAACTCTAAAGTTTTTCTAGATTTTGCTAGTTAACTTTAGAGTTCATAATCTTATCTTTAATTATTGTTTAAATCTTTTATTTTCATCAATATAACTATTCCATAGGCTTACTTCTTCTTTGGATGGTTCTTTGATATCTTTTAATAAATATTCTCTATTTAATTTTTCATATTTATAATTACCTAAAATATGATAAGGCATAATTTGTATACCTTTAAAATAGCTATTATAATTTATTAAGTTATTTAATTTTTCAAAATGATCTTTACGGTCATTAATAGATGGAATAATAGGCGTTCTAATTACATAAGGGATCTTGCAAGTATTTAAATATTTAAGATTATTTAAAATTAAGTCTAATGACACATTAGTATATTTAATATGATTTTCATTATTTGTTTCTTTGATATCAAATAAAACATAATCACAATAACTAATAACTTCTTTAAAGATATCTAAAGATGCAAAACCACTAGTTTCTATGCATGTATGAATGTTTAATTCTTTACATCTTTTAAGTATCTCAATTGTAAATTGATGGTTGTATAATGGCTCTCCTCCAGATATTGTCACTCCACCATTAGAGGTATTGTAAAATGTTATATCTTTCTTTATTACATTCATTATATCTAAAATTGAAAGACATTTACCATATTCTCCTTCTATTAAATTGCTGTGAGATTCTGGATTGTGACACCATCTACATCTTAATGGACATCCTTTCAAAAAAACTACCGTTCTTATACCTGGACCATCATCTGTACAATATCTTGATATTTTAATAATATTATTTTCCATTTTTACCCCATTTGTTGAATAGTTCTATTAATAACCATTCTCTTTAAATCATCTGTTAAATTAATAAAGTATTCTGAATACCCTCCGACACGAACAACCAAATTTTTATGTAGTTCAGGATTCTTATAAGCATCTAATAAATTTTCTAAGGAAGAACAAGTTATTTGCATTTGAACTCCTCCTAGTTTTAAATATCCTAAAATCAATGCTTTTAAAATTTCATTTTTAAAATCAGGTGTAATATTAAAATTAAAAACTGGCGTACCTAGCGCTTTTTTTAGTTCCAAATGCGTTACACTATTTAATAAGGCAGTAGGTCCTAAATCATCTTTACCAAAGATTGCACCTAATGAATCACAAAGTGGCGCTCCTTTTTTTCTTCCATCTGGACTAGCCTTTAAATTTCTTCCTGCTTCTGCTTGAGAATTAAATTGAATTGATGAAGCTAAATAACCTTCGCCTAGAGGAGGTTTTTTATTATCTAATAAAGAAAAGATTTCTTTTGATAAACGATTTGTTAATTGATTTGAATACTCATCATCAATTCCAAATCTTTGACTAACATTTCGTGCATTTTTCAAGAACTCTTCATCACTATTGTTTAAATAATTTTTAAATTCTAAACAGTTACATTTTTTATTATCATAAATATAATCTTTAATAACAAGTAGTGAATCAATCACATTAATAACTCCTGCAAAACTAATGATACTCCATTTGTATCTTGCACCACCATTATTAAAATCTAAACCGTTATCAATACAATCATCTACTAATAATGTTCGCATCGGTAATGGATTATATTTAGCACGTTTTAATTGTGAATTAGATATTTCATTAGTTACTATATCAATAACTTCCTTAACGGCAAAAAGATAATTATCATAAAATTCTTCAAACGTTTTAGAGGTTTCTAATTTGTTATCAATTGTATTTTCTAATATTAATAATAAATTAATCGCCGCATCTACTGAACCAACATTAGATAACCCCGCTAACATTGTTTCTGTACATCCCCCACCACAAAACTTCTTTAGATCACAATCTTTAATAAAAGGGAATTTTTCCTTAAGTCCATTCATAATTACATCATTATTATAAAAAGCTGGTTGACCATTAAAAGTACGAATAACTTCAAAAGCTTTATTCCATATATAGTCTGGTGTTTTTTCATCAACAAAAAGTTGAATCATAGGACGTCTTTTCCCTTTAGAAGCTTCTAAGCATTGTAAAGTTAAATCATTATAATCGATACTTAATGACATTGAGTATCCATTATTTTTATCTAAATTATCATATAAATTTTCTAATAAAGGAACAATGTTTTCACCCTTATAATATGGTAATAAACCTGAATCTAAGCATCCTAAATTATCACAACCATCTAAATATAAAATAAAGTTCCATGATAATATTGCCTCATATATATTAGTTGCAGGATATAAAGGAACTCTTTTTAATCCTTCAATCAATTCTTTTTTAGCTCCTACTGATTCTAAATACTTAACTATTCGATCAATATAACATCTTATTCCTTCAATTACATTTAGTAATCCTTCTTTCATATCTTGATCTTTGATTTCATTAATTCTATCAATATATGAAATTAATCCTTCTTTTAGTATTCTTTCATAATGAGGGAAAGAATGGGTATACATATTTCCTGATACCGCGTGTTCCTTAGGAACTGATGGTTCATATATATTAAATTCTTTTTTAATTAAATCAGCTAAATCTTTATTCTTTTTACTAAGTTCTGCATAATTTAAATACATTCCATCTAAGTAATTAGGATAAACACTCATGTTAGTCCCTTTAACTCCAGATGGGTATAATAATTCATTATTATATTCATATAACTCACAGTTTTCATAATACATTCTAATACCTAATGATTTTCTATAAAATAAACTTCTATTAGGTTCTTTATACATTCCTGCCGCACCATATTCATTCATAGATAAAAATAATTCATAACTCATTTTTTCACCCCTCCTAAACTACTTATATTCTAATATATCCAGTACTTTGATACAATTGACAAAAAATAACTAAACATGGTAAAATCATAACCAATAAGGAAAGTGATTAATATGAGATATGAAATCTTTTCAAACTCCAATACACCATTTAAAATTAATTCAATAGGCTTCAGTGGCGATGTCAATGTTACTAAATATGGACCAATTCAAAGAAATCTATATATTGTTCATTATGTAATTAAAGGTAAAGGATATTTTAATGGTAATTTAGTTAAAGAAGGTCAAGGTTTTTTAATATACCCTTTAATGATGGAAGAATATTATCCAGATAAAAATGATCCTTGGGAATATTTATGGGTTATTTCTAGTGATGATAAAATGCTTGATATCTTTAAAAAATATAATGTGAATCCCCAAACTTTAATTTTTAACTATAACTCAATATCGATTGTTAAAAGTATAGCTAATGAAATCATTTTAAGAAATAATACCATTATTGATTCTTTAGAATTGTTAGAGTACTATTTAAAAATAGTTAATAGTCATATCTATCCAAAATCTAATTTAGAGAAAAGTAATTCTGAAATATATATTGAGTTTTGTCTTAATTATATTGAATCTCACATTCATGAAAAAATATCGATTAATAAACTAACAACAATTCTAGGAGTTAGTCAGCCTTATTTATTTAAGATATTTAATAAAAAATACAATACATCTTTAAAGCAATATATAATTGAACGAAAACTTAATATTGCTAAGAAAATGTTAAATAAAACCGATATGTCTATTACTCAAATAGCTAACTCCTTAGGATATAATGACCCTTTAGCATTTTCAAAATTATTTTCATTAAACATTGGAGTATCTCCTCGTAAATATAAAACTAACAGTATAGAAAAGAAATAAAAAGTTTAAATATAGTTTTAGTTATATTCGCTTTCTATAATTAAAAAGTATTGTTGAAATCTAATCTATTTTTTTCAGACTAAAAACATATAAAGCCCTTAGTGGAGCCATAATTAATGAAATGTGAACTATTCTATATTGGTTCTTTTATTCTTGTTTTTATAGTTAATAATAAATTATTTATATATAAATTATACTTATTAAAAAAAGATGGTTGTCTTTATTTTACATCCATCTTTTTACTTTCTTATTCTTTAATTATTTTTTGATAGAAATAGAATGAATCTTTTGGAATTCTTTCAAATGTTTCAAAATCAACATATACAAGACCAAATCTTTTTCTATATCCTTCATACCATTCTAGATTATCTAATAACGACCAAAGGAAGTATCCTCTTGCGTCAACACCATCTTCAATAGCTTTTTCAAATTGTGCTAAATATTGCTTAATATATTCACATCTTGCTGCATCGTGTATTTTTTTATCTTCGGTAATAATATCAGTAACAGCACATCCATTTTCAGTCATATAGAATGGAAGACGGTATCTTTCATATAAAAATTTAGGGCCCCAATATAATGCTTCTGGACTTACCACCCAATTCATACATGTAAACACAGCATTTGGTTTTGGTGGAACAATTTGATATCCGCCTTTACCATCTGATTTAACATATAGACCTTGATAAATATTTTGGCAATAAAAGTCAATTGGTTGTGATATTAATTCTAAATCACCATTTTTAATTTCTGGTAAATCTTCTTTTCTATTTACTTCATAATATTTTTTTGGATAATCACCTAAGATAATTGGATCAGAGAATACACTAACGCCCCACATATCTCCGCGTTCAACATCAAAATATGATTGTCTTGCTGCTTCAATATCTTCCACAGATGTTGTTAAAGGAATTCTTGCATCATTACAAGGAGCATATCCGATTTTAATGTTTTTACATTTTCTTAAAACTTTTACTGCTTCTCCGTGACATAATAAAAGATTATGCACCATAGTATTTCTATCTTTTGCACTATATTTTGCATCAGGTAAAGTACCACCAAGTCTTGCACCTAAAATGCATTGTGGTTCATTAAAAGTAATAAAATGATTAACTTTATGTCCAAATGCATCAACTACTGCTTCTACATATTTTTTAAAAGCTTGTGTGATATCTCTATTTAACCAACCACCTTTTTTATATAAAGCATATGGTAAATCCCAGTGGAATAAAGTAATAAATGGTTCGATATTTGCCTCTAATAATTTATCAATCATTTTAGAATAGTGATCCAATCCTTCTTGATTAATTTCTCCATCACCATCTTTAATAATTCTTGCCCAAGATAAAGAAAATCTATAAGCATTTACACCTAATTCTTTTAATAATTTAAGATCTTCGTCAAACCTATTATATGAATCATCTGCATTACAAACTTTGTGATTATTAGCAATATAACCACCATCTTCAGACATAACATCCCAAACAGTTGCACTTTTACCATCTTGATAAGCCGCTCCTTCAATTTGAGTAGCAGCAGTTGCAACACCCCAAACGAAATCTTTTTTCTTCATATTATTTTCTCCTCGTATAAATATTTTGAAACGCTTATGACTTAAATTATAAAAGCATTATCCCTTATAATTTAGCCAAACAAGCATATTGGATTCGCCTCTATTTGCGTATCCAGCATATGGAATTGCTTTTATAATATAATCTTCATAGACATTAGAAACAAAGTCATATAATTTATCACTTGTTACTTTCTTATAACCTTTAAACTTTAAAACATTTGTATTGAAAAACTTATTGAATTCTAATTCATATTGAATATTCTTATCGATATATAATTGATATAAATTATCACAATTGTCTACACTTTCAATACAATAAACAAATGGGCCGTATTGAATAGCTACTTTATTAGCATTATTTCTAACTAATGAATTTGATTCAATTAATAATGGTTTCATTTCAAAATTAATTATAATTTCTTTATTTGATGAAATGTATGCATAACCATTTTTTAGTTCATAATCAGAATTAATTTCAAAATGATTACACCAAGAAGGAATACGAATTGCAATGGTATCAACATTTTCTTTTCTAATTTTAACTAAACCATCTTGTGGATAATTTGTTTCAATAATTACTTTTTTATTATCTTTTTTTAATTTGCTATCTATAAACTGATTAATATAAATAACTTCATTATCTTCACTATAAATATAATCTCCCAAAGAAGCTAATAATCTAGTGATATTTGGAGGACAACAAGAACAGTCAAAGACTTCTAATCTTTGAGTGATTGGTAAACGATCCTTATCTTTTGTTGAAGTATTATGAATATGATTATTTAAATTAATTTCTAAAGGATTTTCATAGAAGAATGATTTACCATCTAATGATACACCTGCTAAAGCACCATTATATAATTCTCTTTCAATAATATCAGCATAAATTGAATTATTATCAAATTTCATCATACGATTAGCAAAATAAATCATAGAGATTGATGCGCAAGTTTCACAATAAGCTGTTTCATTTGGTAAATCATAAGCCATAGTAAATGATTCGCCAATATGTGAAGAACCTAGTCCACCTGTAATATACATCTTTTTATTAACAATATCATTAAATATTTCCTTACATGCTGCATATAATTCTTGATCTTTTGTTTCATAAGCAACATCACTCATTCCGCTATATAAATAACAAGCTCTTACCGCATGACCTTCAGCAGTTTTTTGTTCTCTTACTGGTAAATGATTTTGAGCATATTTTTCATTAAAGCATTTAATAAAATCTTCAACATCACTTCCTACACCACGATTATCAATAAAAAATTTAGCCATATCTAAATACTTTCTATTATTAGTACAGCGATACATTTTAACTAGTGCAAGTTCAATTTCTTCATGTCCTGGAGTAATAAATTTAGCAGTTTTATTTATCATAAACTCTCTTTCGATACATTCTGCATATTTTTCCATACATTTTAAAAACTTATCTTTTCCAGTTGCTTCGAAATATGCAACAGCTGCTTCCATTAAATGTCCTGCACAATATAACTCATGACAATCTCTATTTGTAAATCTTTTTCCTGGTTCAACAACAGTAAAATATATATTAAAATATCCATCATTTAATTGATTCTTTTCAATTAAATCAACAATATAATCAATTTTATTTTCTAATTCTTTATCACTTTTATTATTTAAAATATAAGCTGCTCCCTCTATCCATTTTGCAATATCAGAATCCCAAAAAAAATGAGGTCTTTTATCATCGCCTTCTTTATATTCAAATTTAAAAGCTTCAATTCTACCTGTATCATAAAAACGATCATAAACAGAATTAATTGTGACATTTTCATTTAATAATTGTTTATCTTTCCAATAACCTTTATTAAGATTAACATTTCTATAGCTAATATTTTTCATGTCTAATCCTCCTAGTAATAAATATATTATTTCTACCAAATTATAACATAATAATCAAATGAAAAATAGTCTTGTTATATTAAAAAGTATTAAGCTTAAATTCAATTATGATACACTTTTTCAATTCCTTCTTTATATTAAGCAAACTTTTCTTTATATTTTAATTTATAGTTAAAGCATCAAGCGCATATGTAAAATTACACTCTAATTCCATAATTTTTCTTACAAAAAAGTCTAGGAAAAGTAAAAACGACCGACCAAATTACTTAACCGACCGTCTTAATATATTAGTTATTTAATTAATGCTTCTACAACATTTTTTTCTATAAATTCAATTCTATCAAATATCATAGGTTTAAAATAGGCTGTTACAGCTACAACTATATTATACATTTTATTGATATAAATGACATTACCACCATCACCTATTGCAGCGATTACATCACTATTTCTATGAGGTAACCACCATAAATAACCATAATCTTGATTACCAAATTTATAGTCTAATGAAACATATGATTTGCTCATTTCCTCTATATATTCTTCACTAATAATTCTTTGATTATTATATACACCTTTATTTAAAACTAATAAACCAACTTGTGCCATTTCAAATGCTGATAAAGATAATCCCCATCCAGCTGTAGGCATATCAGTTGGATCCATAAACCAAACTTTACCATGATTACCTTTGTTCATTAAATAAGCAAATTGATCTTCTGCTGATGTACAATTAGCATTAACTCTTGCCTCAATTCCTAAAGGCTTAAATAAATATTCATTAGCAAACTCCAACATATTCATACCACTTGAGGCTCTAATAATTCCTAATAATATTTGAGTACCTAATGTATGATATATAAATTCATTAGTTATACCATTTCTTCCACCTAAAGAATCTAAAATTGTAAGAGACCAATCATTAGAAGTACAAACCTTCTTCCAAGGTTCACTTTTTCCTTTATATGGCGCTGTCATAGTAAGTAGGTGTTTAATTGTAACATCATAAATAGTTTTTTCTCCTCTTTTAGGAGTATAGATATCTTTATAATAATCCATTACTTTATCATTAACACTTTTAATGAATCCTTTATCGATTGCAATACCTATTAGTAAAGATGTGATGGATTTAGTTACACTCATGACATTCATTGTATCTTCTTTACTAAATCCTTCATTGTATTCTTCTATTTCTAAAATGTTATCTTTATAAGCTACTATTTGTCTTATATTTATATCATTTTTACTAGAATAATTATTTAATATCTTTTTCATAACATCATCACTTTCAACATTATAACTTCTAATTTGGTAAACAATTACTTTTCTTTGGTTCAGTTTATAAAAACAACTTTTAAATATAAAATTTCTCTTCTATTAAATCAAGATTATAAACATTAATATTTATCGAATAAAATTAGTGTATTTTGTTTTCTCTCTATTAGGTAGGCCAAATGTTTCTTTACCTAACTTAATACTCTTCATTAAAAAAGTCATGTTAGTTGCTAGTGTTCTCATTTGTTGTAATCCCTCAACATCCTCTTCTGCTTCTTCATAACTACTTCCATGAACACCATTCCAATATTGACCAGATGCTATTGGCATACCAGAAATAGTAAAATACTTATTCAACACATCAAATGATGAAGTGATTCCACCTCTACGTGCTACACAAACGCTAGCCCCAACTTTCATTAATTTAGAAAAACGAGAACTATGGAATAATCTATCACAAAAAGCTATTAAAGTAGCATTAGGTGAAGCATAGTAAACTGGTGATGCTAAAATTAAACCATCTGCTTCTTTTAATTTTTCACTTACTTCATTAACTTCATCATCGAATATACATTTACCATTTTCTTTAAAACAATTACCACAGGCAATACATCCACGTATATCTTTATTGCCAATATTTATAACTTCAACTAAAACATCTAACGAATTAAATGCTTTCTTTAATTCCTCAATAGCCCTAGCTGTAGTACCATGAATATGAGGACTTCCATTTATAATTAATACCTTCATAACTTTCTCCTTTATAACTTCTAATTTATTTAATCTTCCATTATTCAATTATTTCCTAATAACCATTTTTATTAGAACCAACTCTTCGTATTAAATTTTCATTTTATAATATACCATATTTTAAAGAAAATTACACAATAAAGTATACAATAAATATTCATTATTTTTTTAACTATTAGGTGAAATGTCACTTTAAATGTCACTTTGAATCTAATATATAAAAACTAACTATAGTTTCTTTCTACTATAAATATTCTATTAAGTTCATATATTTATAAAGCCACTTTCTATATAACACTAGCTACGGTTAGTTTCTACGCTATGAATTTAATACAAATTTCTACTTTTAGAAAAAAACAAATTTTATAGTTTTAATACAAATTCTTATTTAAAATTGTATTATTTCTATCTAGAAACGTATTAAAACATATCTTTTCATTAAAACAATATGTAGCCGCACAGACCGAATCTGAACTAATTTTACAAAAAGTATCTGAATTTATTTAGCTCATTTAACGCTCATAGTCGCACCCAATCGAAAGAACTCAGTATTTATATTATATATAATAAAAAGTTTGATATAGGCTGAATATATAGACCGTAGGATAGTTCTATATTATATATAAATAAGGATAATAAATTTTTAATTAACATGTGTCTTGCGCGTTTTATTGCAGCTTTGAAAATGAAAAAAAGACCGCTCTTTCGAACGATCTTCTATAATCTTTTATACGTTTGCTTACTGTAATTTTCCCAAATTCTTTTTGTCATATTTTTCCAAAATGAACTTGTAATATTACAACTGTAAAATTACAAAGTTATTCTGAACGAAAACTACAAAGTTGGCCTGAAAATAAAAAACGACCGACCGAACGCACGAACTCATACGGAGCTCATGATAGCACCCAATCGAACGAACTAAGTATTTATATTAGTTATACTAGAAAGTTTAATATAGACTGAATATAAAGATCGTAGGATAGTTCTATATTGTATAATAATATAACTTTTATTTCTTTTAATTTTCTATATATAGAAAAAGACCACACCCATTATTTCAAAACCCTTCTTTAAACATATGCCTACATAAAAAGAAAAGCTAAGAGTCAAAGTGTCTCTTAGCTAACTATTTCTATAATGAAGGAATGATCTTGAAAACAGTCTAGCTGCAAAGATTTTTGCAGGGTCATGTAAATGCCCTAATGGTTTGATATAAACATTCCTTCATTACTATTATACTATAATATTAGAAAAAAAAACTAAGGAATTTACTCTTAGTTTTAGTATACGAAAAAGAACAAATCTTAACGAAATGTTCTTTATAATAATGCAAACACTATGGATGCTATTATATCTACTGCCATTATAACAGCAAAAATTATAGAAAATAGTTTTATTTTTTTTAAAGGGATTTTTTCGATTAATTTTAATAACATCGGAAAAACAAATCCCATTTAAATAAAAATTAAAACAAGCTAAATACATGATATAGGCAACGCTATATAGCCTTTATAATGTAGAGGAATTTCTTTATCAAAAAGATTTATTACATAATGAGAATAATCCCATAGTCTTATATTAAATAATTTTTCACAACCAAGACCTACTACTAATTCTACAAGCGTTGGCAAAGATATATCAATAATAGCATATAACAAATATTGATACCATTTACCCTTAGTTTTCTTTAAGAATGTTTTAGGGGCTTGTGGTGGACCCATAAGTAAATAGGAAATAACCATTGTAGTTCCATAAATCGGACAGATTGGTCCAAATAAGAAACTTCTATCAACTAATTCTTTTGCTAGTAAAGAAACATGTACTGTTTCCCATATAAAGCCAGCAAAAGAAAAAATCAAACATACAAAAATAATCTTGCTAATAATATTGTGTTTTCATTTTTAATACTTTTATCCATTAATAGCCACTTGTTTTTTAGCTTTTATTAATTTTAAAATATCTTTTAAATACACAATTCCAAAATAAATAACAATTACTACCATAGTTAAATACATATACCAATATTGATATGGAATAATGCTATAGAATAAGTTTAAAAGTGGATTATCTGGATAAATTGAATACATATAATTTACTTTTATTACATTGCCAGCCAAATCTACAATATTGTTTTTAATTGCATATGAATTAATCCATAAATTAACGAAATGAATTAATGTATATACTGTCATAGTAATAACTACAGTACTAATTATACATTTAACATCTTTTTTAGCTAATTTTAGTAAAAACATTAAAATTGGAATTCCAAGTTCAAATACATGTGGAAAATAATAAAATACAAATGTCCAACTTAATATTTCTGCCTCAGAAACAGAAACATTAATAATTAATGCAAATAATGCCCCAATAGACCAAAGTAGTAAAAGATTGTTTAATACTTTTTTTCTGGTAAATACCGCAAATGGTAAAACCATTGCGTTTAAAGAACATAAATGTAGTGGTAAATATTCTAATGGTGAATTCCAAGCTACTAAATTATATATAATAGCGGCAATTCCTGAAAATGATAAAATACCTAATACTATTGTTTTAACTCTATCGCTTTTATTTTTTAAAATAAAATACAATAACGTAATAATACCTACTGCTAATATTAATGAAATAATATGTGCACTACTTAAAAAACCCCAAATCATAAGCTACCTTCATAAATTTTCGATATCATATCATACCATATTATTTACACTTTGTCAATTTTGTAACATTTTATATTGCTTTTTTTATTGTAGCGATACAGACCGACTTTGAACTATTTTTACAAAAAGTATCTGAACCGACCGAACGCATATAAAGTTCATGGTTGAACTAGAATTTAGAAAGTAAGTATTTATATTATATATAATAGAAAGTGCAATATAGGCTGAATATATAGACCGTAGGATAGTTCTATGTTATGTAATAATATAACTTTTATTTCTTTTACTTCTCTATATATAGAGAAAAGACCGCTCTTTCGAACGATCTTATATAATCTTTTATACGTTTGCTTACTGTAATTTTTCCAAATTCAAATTGTCATATTTTTCCAAAATGAACTTGTAATATTACAAATGTAAAATTACAAAGTTATTCTGAACGAAAATTACAAAGTTGGCCTGAAAATAAAAAACGACCGACCGAACGCACGAACTCATACGGAGCTCATGGTGGAGTCAAAACGGACGAACTAATAATTTATACTAGTTATTCATAAAAGTGTGATGTGGGCTGAATATGGAGCTAATATGGACGAACGGTGGGCGGATGGACGGACCGAATGACTGTCGAAAGTTGTCGAAGAATGACGAAAACTATAATGCGCGCGTGCGAACTAATAGACGGACTGACTGGCGGTGTTGTTGAATTATGTTGGGTTATGTCGGGCGGTAGAACGGGCGGACGGAATTACTATAATATATATAATAAGGATGTAGAGGCAGTCGGAATTAAGGTATTATTTGAGGACGGGCGGACAAATAGAATTGTATTAATTTATATTGAATTTGTATTTTTTCTAAAGGAATTTGTATTTTTTTGAGTGAGAATTGTATTAAAAGGAATGAAATTTGTATTTTTTCTAAATTGATAGATGGAAAGAAAGTTTTACTAATATATTAGGTAGAAAGTAATATATATAAAGTAGAAAGAATTACTAAATATATATTTTTTTTATTGTGGGCGGGAAGGAATTATTGGTATTTAAGGTGGTATAGGTGTTTTGGGGATAAAAAAAGAACATTAGGTTTGAATTAATGTTCTGATTTTATTTGTTATTTAATTGATTATTGTAATATTTTTTCAAATTGATTTTGTAATTTTTGTTCAAAGTAAATTTGTAATATTACAACAACATATGTATCTCTACAATGTCAATCTGGAAAAATTCTACAGAAAGTTCCTGGAAAAATAAAAAGAAAGAATTACAGTAATTCTTCCTCTTCTTCATCATCATAACCAAATAAACGATCTTCATTTTTAAGAATATATTGGATTAGTTGTTCTTTATTTAATTTTTTAATTTTATTAGATGTGTATTTAAAATGACCAAAACTATGATAGAAATTCCAAAGGTTTTTAAAGTTGATTTCAAATGCTCGGCATTGGCGTAATGAACCTGATGTGAACACATAAGTATAATTGATAATGTCAAAGTAATTTTCCAATTTAGTGATGGCTTTACGTTGTAGATAGTAAGATAAACCAGTTTTATTAGTAATTAATTCAGATGTTAAGATAGTACGTGAATGAAATAAACCTTTTTGGTGATTGTTTAGTCTTTCAATGAATGATTCAAATACTAATTTTAAGATTTTAGTTTCACTTTCACCTAAGTATTCAATTAGGTATTGGTGATTTTTAGGATTTAAAATGTTGTCAAAAACCTCCTTTGAATTTAAGTATTGTTGTTTTAAGTTTTCAAAATTTGTCATATGTGTGTTCTCCTTTTCCTTTTTACACACATATTATAACGCTTATATAAGACCTTCGTGTCCCGTCTAAATGACACTTTTAGGCAAAGAAAAAGACCGAATTCTATCGGCCATATTCTTAAAATTCTTTATTTGGTAATTGTTTTAATTCTTTTCTAAAGTCGGCAAAGTTATCTAAATACACATCTGTAGGTGCGTCTTTCATTGTACTTGATACTTTTTTCATTTATATACACCTGCTAACTCTTGTTTAAAGTATATCACAAATATATATTAAATATATATCTTTAATTGACAAACAACGAAAATATAATAAAATAACTATGTGATGAAAAAGGTGACGCATAATGAAAGAAAGAAAAAGTACTATTTTATCATTAAGTTTTCCTATATTTATGCAATTACTATTATTTAGCTTGTTTACAACTATAGATACTTTAATGGTAAATAATTATAATGAAAAGTTCATAAT
>JBGVOE010000118.1:0-31970 GCA_045126355.1 Anaeroplasmataceae bacterium
TGAGTATTCATTTGGCATCTCTACAGCTCATGAATTAAGTAGATACTTTATGGGGTTAAAGAAAAATCCTATTAGTATTAAAAAGTATGAAAATAGTTTAAGAAAGTATAATAAACTTATTGAAAGTGGAAAAAATCCTACATGGAAAGTAATTCCACCAAGTTTAGTTGATTTAGAATTAACTAAGAATAATATTGTCAAAATTGTAGAAAATTTAATTGCAAGTTACGAAGAAGAAATCGCTAATGCAGATAAATTTGATATGAGAAAAGAAATGGTTGAATTAGTTGATTTCTTTAAAGAACAAGCTTCAAGAACTGTTTATAAGGTAACTCAAAAATTAGCTAAGGCTAAAGCTTTAGATCTATTAAAAGAAGTTGGTATTCCTGAACCAGCAATTCGTTATAAACAATATCCATTTGAATTCTCAGGTGGTATGAGACAACGTATCGTTATTGCTATTGCTTTATCAGCAAACCCAGATATCCTTATCTGTGATGAACCAACTACAGCTCTTGACGTTACAATTCAATCTCAAATTCTTGAATTAATTAATAAAATTAAATTAGAAAGAAATCTTTCTGTAATATTTATTACACATGACTTAGGTGTAGTAGCTAATATGGCTGATAGAATTGCTGTAATGTATGCTGGTAAAATTGTAGAATATGGAACTAGTGAAGATATATTCTATGATCCACGTCATCCTTACACATGGGCGTTATTATCAAGTATGCCAGACTTAGATACTACTGATGTATTAGAAGCAATTCCTGGTACTCCACCTAATATGATTTATCCTCCAAAAGGAGATGCTTTTGCTGAAAGAAATAAATATGCATTAGAAATCGACTTTGAGTTACAACCACCATTATTTGAAGTGAGTGAAACACATTATGCTGCCACATGGTTATTACATCCTAATGCACCAGAAGTAAATCCTCCAAAGATTGTTACAGAGAGAATTGAAAGAATGAAGGGGGCTCAAAAAAATGACTAACGAAAATAGAGAAGTATTATTAAAAGTTGAGCACCTAGAACAATTCTTTAAACTAGGAAATAGAACACTTAAAGCTGTTAACGATGTAAATTTCGAAATTTACAAAGGGGAAGTTTTTGGTTTAGTAGGTGAATCAGGTTGTGGTAAAACAACTACTGGTCGTTCAATTATCAAATTATATGACATCACTGGTGGTTCAGTATATTTTGGTGGTACACGTATTGCAGCTGGTTATAGAAATTATAAAGAAGCAATTAGTGTTGCCAAGACTAAACATAAAAATAATGTAAAAGCATATAAAAAAGAAATGCAAAAACAAATTCAAGGAGGAGCTACTCCTGAAACTGCTAAGGCTGATTATCAACAAAAAGTTGATAAAAGTTTAGCAGAATTACTTGAAGTTGTTAAATATAATACTGAACAAATTAAGTCTGCAAAATATGATCATCAAAACTGTAATAAGCTTTTCGCTGAAGCAGAAGTCGAAAAAGTAAAACAACGTTATTTACCATTAATTGAAAAGGTCTCTAGTGAAGACGAAAGAGAACGCTTGGAAAAAGAAATGCAAGAGCAAGTTAGAATCGCTAAAAAAGATCGCATTATGAATAAAATTCAAATGATTTTCCAAGATCCTATCGCTTCTTTAGACCCGCGTATGACTGTTCATGATATTATTGCAGAAGGTCTAATTATTCGTGGTATTAAAGACAAAAAGGTGATTGAAGAAGCTGTTTTTAACGTATTGGAAATGGTAGGTTTGGTTCCGGAACATGCTTCTCGTTATCCACATGAATTCTCTGGTGGGCAACGTCAACGTATTGGTATTGCACGTGCTATTATCTTAAATCCTGAATTAATAATTGCCGATGAACCTATTTCTGCGTTAGACGTTTCAATTCAAGCACAAGTTATTAATTTATTAAATGACTTAAGAGAAAAAATGGGATTAACAATATTATTTATTGCTCACGATATTTCAGTTGTTAAGTATTTCTCAGACAGAATTGCTGTAATGTACTTTGGTAAAATTGTTGAATTAGCAACAAGCGATGAGTTATTTAAAAACCCATTACATCCTTATACAAAATCATTGCTTTCTGCTATCCCTCTACCAGACCCTAATTATGAAAAGCAAAGAAAGAGAGTTGTATATAACCCTCTAGCAGATCATGATTATTCAGTAGAAGGACCATTAATGCATGAAATTACCCCAGGTCATTTTGTATACTGTAATACTCAAGAATTAGAAAAGTATAAAAAGGAAATTAAATAATGAAAAAATATATAATTACATCTAGCATTGGATTAGTTGTGGCTATATTGATAGTTTTATCTAAGGATATTTTTTCTCAAAGTGAAGCTACGAAAGTTTATCATATTCTTTGTGATGCGTTTTTCGTTCCGGGTGTATGTATTACTTGTTTCGGGTTGCTGGTTTTTACAAGTAACGAAGGAACGTTTGACATGATTGTTTATGGTACAAAGAAATTCTTTAGTTTATTCAAAAAAGATATGTCTAACGAAAAACATAAAACCTTTTATGAATATAGGGTTGCTCAACGTGAAAAGAAATTTTCTTTTGCATATTTGCTTTATGTTGGATTAGCTTTCATAGTTATTTCATTAGTTTTCTTAATTTTCTATTATAATATTTAATTAATAGATTTAAACGTATTTCATTTTTAATGAAATGCGTTTTTTATTTCTCTTTTTTCTTTAAAATGTGGTAAAATAATATGTAATAATTAATTAATTAATGGAGATGACTTTATGAAATATTTAATGGGTGTAGATATTGGTGGGACAACAGTAAAAATTGGATTGTTGTCACACGAAGGAGATATAATTGAAAAATTTGAAATTAAGACAAATATCCAAAATAATGGAGAGTCTATTTTAAGTGATATACGCAATGCAATTTATTCTTTTTTAGATAAAAAAATGATAAAAAAAGAGCAAGTTACAGGAATTGGATTTGGAGTTCCTGGACCAGTTGTAAATAATGTTATTTATAAATGTACAAATTTAGGTTGGGGTATCGTTGATATTGTAGAAGCATTTGGCTCTTTATTAGATTGGAAACCCGTTATAGCCGCGACAAACGATGCAAATGCTGCAGCACTAGGAGAAATGCATTATTGTGGCGATTCTAATGTTAATAGCAGTGTTTTGATGACTTTAGGTACAGGTGTTGGTGGAGGAATTATCCTTAATAATAAAGTACTAAATGGCGCACACGGTGGTGCCGGTGAATTAGGACATATGCAAGTGGATCGCGTTCATAAATATGAATGTAATTGTGGTGGAGTTGGTTGTTTAGAAACTGTTGCTTCAGCTACTGGTGTTGTACGTTTAGCCAAGGAATACTTAGGTACTATCAAGAGTAGTTTAGATAATTTAGAAGATATTACTGCTAAAGATGTTTTTGATGCTGCTAAAGCTGGCGATGAATTAGCTATGAAAGTAGTTAAGGAAGTCGGAGAATATATCGGAAAAGCTGCCGCATTCATTTCCACAGTAGTTGACCCGGATGTATTTATTATTGGCGGAGGAGTATCAAAAGCTGGTAATATTTTAACTGATGTTATTGAAGTTAATTTCCGTAAACATGCATTCCATGTTTCTAGAAACATTCCATTTGTGTTAGCTAAATTAGGAAATGATGCTGGAATGGTAGGTGCTGCTTTATTAACAAAATGATAAAAATCACCGCTACATCAATTTGTGAAGGATATGCATATGCTAAAGCTTTTAATGTTGTTAGTCATAAGCTTTCTAGTCAATCATCTTTTAAAGGTGTTATTGACGCAGTAAATCAATTAGATAAGGCGATAACTTTATCATTGAAGCAGCTTAAAAGTATTAAGAAGGAAAATAATTCTGATTATTCATTTTTGGATGCGCATATTTTATTATTAGAAGATCCAATGCTAAGAAGCGAAATTGTATCAATGATTGAAAAAGAAAATTTAGATGCAATTACCGCTTTTTCCATTGTTATCGATAAATATATTAATATGATGAAGGATTCATCTGATTCTTATTTACAAGAAAGATATTTGGATTTTTTAGATATTAAGCTACGTGTTCTTCAGAATTTAAATAAAATAAGTATTTCTTTATCTAATTTAGAAGACTGTATTTTAATTATAGAAGAATTATATCCAAGTCTATTGGTTAATATAAGTAAAAACGTTAAAGGAATAATTGCTTTAAAAGGCGGATTTACTTCACATAGTGCTATTTTATGTAGAGCTAGAGGAATACCTTTTGTAGTGGCTAATATAAGTGATGATTTTATGGGTGAAGTCATTATTGAAAACGATAATATATATTTAAACCCAACAAATGAAGTAATATCTCTTTTTGAAAATAAGAAAAAGAAAGAAGAGGTTATTAATAAAGATTTAAAAGATATAAGTGTATATGCTAATATCATTAATAATGAAGAGGCTAAGTATATTCCATCTGATTTTAAAGGAATTGGTTTATATAGAACTGAATTTATTTTAATGAGTGAAGAATATGCATTTGATTATTTAAAACAAGCATCTATTTATATGGAAGCTTTAGAAATGTTAAAAGGCAAGCCAATTACATTTAGAACTTTTGATTTTGGTGGAGATAAACAAGTTGAATATTTACCACATTTGAAAAAAGGAGTAGGGAATTATTATATTTACCACAAACTTTTTGAAAATCAAATTAAGGCACTTTTGCTAGCAAGTAAAAAGTATCCAAATCAAGTTAAAATCATGTTTCCGATGATTGAAACATTTAAACAATATCAAGAGTTAAAAAAATCTGTTATTAAATTAGCTAAAGAAGAAGGTATAAAGCTCCCTTCTATTGGTATGATGTTAGAAACGCAAAGTGCTTTTATTAATTTAGTAGATTTTAAGAATGTTGATTTTATTAGTGTTGGGACTAATGATTTAACAAGTGAATTATTTAATGTTTCTAGAGATGAAGTTATATTGTTTGAAAACTTATATGTAGAAATATTAGACGTTTTAAAAAAAGTTATTTGGTTCTGTAATACTAATGATATATATCTATCTGTATGTGGAGAACTTATTAGTAAAAAAGAATTTGCTAAAAAAGCTATTTCCTTAGGACTTAAGAATATAAGTATTAGTCCATACTTTATGAATAATATTTATAACGCAATTAACGAAGGCGAATAAGATGTTAAAGGCTAGTAATAAAAAGTTATTCATTTATATTAGTTTATCAGCTTTGATAGGTTATTTTGTGGTTGTCTTATTTGCGTATAATTCAAATTTATTACCCGATTTATATACTATGGATAAATGTAGTATTTATTATATAATAGTGTATTTACTATTAGTAGCTACTGCGTATTTTCTAGATACTCAATCACGTAAAGAACCAGGCTTATTAACTCTGTTTTCTCTTCCTGCTTATAGTGGTTTGTTCTTATTAGGACTTATGATGATAGCAAATATTAATTGGAGTTATATGATAGTTTTATTATTAGTTATAGGACTATTATATATAGCTGGATATTTCTGTTATAAGAAGTGGATTGAGAAGATAATGTTAATTAAAAATGGATATGAAAATATCTTAATGATTTATGTTATTATTCACTTATTTGTTGTGCTATTTATAGCATTTAAAATAGTAGGTTTTCTATAATAAATATATATAAATAAGGATAAAAAGGAAGTCTTTTCGTAATCTTTCCAAAGGGAAGTAGAAGAGGCTTTTTTTAATGAAAAAAAATAAAAAAATATTAAAAAAAGTATTGAAATATCTTAAAAAAGCTGGTATAATAGTCAAGACTTATGCATACGCGTAGTTGGCTGTGAAGTGGGAGGTTGCTGAAACACGGGAAAGCGTTGCCGTGAGTGGTTCAGGTTTTCCCATGGAGCAAGTCTATACAAGGATTATAGGCGAAAGGAGATTATTAAGACATGGCAAAAGACAAATTAAAAATTCGTTTAAAATCTTATGATCACAGATTGTTAGATTTATCAGCAAAGAAAATTGTTGATAGCGTAAAGAAGACTGGTTCTAAAGTAAATGGACCTATTCCTCTACCAACAGAAAAGGAAATCTTCACTATTTTACGTTCACCACACGTTAACAAAGATTCACGTGAACAATTCGAAAGAAGAACTCATAAGAGATTAATTGAAATTGTGGATCCAACTCCACAAACTATTGATGCCTTAACACACATCGATTTACCAAGCGGTGTAGACATCATGATTAAAAAATAATAGTTGAATATTTAGAAAGGTAGGCACAAACTATGGCCAAAGGAATCTTAGGTAGAAAATTGGGCATGACTCAAATTTTCGATGCAGCTGGAAATTTAATTCCAGTAACAGTAGTTGAATGTACTGCTAACGTTGTACTTCAACAAAAAACAGTAGAAACTGACGGATATGTTGCTACACAACTTGGTTTCGAAGACAAACGCGAAAAATTAGCTAACTTACCTGAAAAAGGGCATGTTGCTAAAGCACAAACTGCTCCTAAGCGCTTCATTAAAGAATTTAGATTTGAAGCTCAAGGGAACGATTTAACTAGCTTGAGCGTTGGTTCAGAAGTTAAATGTGACATATTTAGTGAAGGTGACGTAATCGACGTTACTGGTACTTCAAAAGGTAAAGGTTTTGCAGGTACAATCAAACGTTGGAATCACGCTCGCTTACGTATGACACACGGTGTAAGTGCATGTCATAGAGAAGTTGGTTCAATGGGACCAATCAAAGGTAACATGAAAGGTAAGAAAATGCCTGGGCATTTAGGACATGAAAGAGTAACAATTCAAAACCTTACTGTTGCTAAAGTTGATACTGAAAGAAACTTAATCCTTATCAAAGGAAATATACCTGGACCTAAAAAAGGTTTAGTAGAAATCAAAACTGCTATTAAAGCAAATAACTAATATGTAAGAAAGGAGATTTAAAATATGCCAACTGTTGCATTATTAAATCAAACTGGAGAAAAATTAAATGACATTACTCTAGATGATAGCGTATTTGGAATTGAACCAAATCAACAAGTAATTTATGACGTTGTTAATGCACAAAGAGCAGCAATGCGTCAAGGTACACACGACACTAAAACTCGTAGCGAAGTTCGTGGTGGTGGTCGTAAACCTTGGAGACAAAAAGGAACAGGACGTGCTCGTCAAGGTTCTATCAACGCTCCACAATGGCGCCATGGTGGTATCGTATTCGGTCCAACACCAAGAAGTTATGCTGTAAAAGTTAACCGTAAAGTTAGCAAATTAGCAATGAAATCTGCATTATCTTATAAAGTTTTAAATGATAAGTTAATTGCAGTTGATACAATCGTATTAAATGAAATCAAAACTAAAGACTTTGTTAAAGTTATCGAATCATTAAACGCATGTGGTAAAACATTATTCGTATTACCTCAAGTTACAGAAAATGTGGAAAGATCTTCAAGAAACATTCCAAACGTTTCTGTAAACGTAGTAAATCATGTATCTGTTTATGATGTATTAAACTGCGACAAAATCGTTTTAGCTTTAGATTCAATCAAATATTTCGAGGAGGTATTAAAGTAATATGAATAAATGGGAAATTATTAAAGGTCCAATCATTACTGAAAAAAGCAATGACCTTCTTGAAAAAGAAAACAAATATACATTCAAAGTTGCATTAGATGCAAACAAAGTAGAAATTAAACAAGCTATTGAAGCAATCTATAAAGTTAAAGTAGTTGATATTGCTACTGTAAGAGTATTACCTAAACACCGTAGAGTAGGTAAATACGAAGGTTTCCGTCCTGCTTACAAAAAAGCAATTGTTAAACTTGCTAAAGACGAAAAAATTGATGCATTCAATATTTAATTAAGTTAAGAAAAATATAGGAGGAAGTCAATCATGGCTGCAATTAAAACATATAAGCCTATCACTAACGGTAGACGTAATATGACAGTGTTGAGTTTTGAAGAAATCACAACTAGTACTCCTGAGAAATCATTATTAGCACCAGTTAAGAAAAACTCTGGTCGTAATAACACAGGACGCATCACTGTTCGTCATCAAGGTGGCGGAGCTAAACAAAAATACAGAATCATCGATTTCAAAAGAAATAAAGATGATGTAGTTGGAAAAGTTGCTACTATCGAATACGATCCAAACAGAAGCGCAAATATCGCTTTAATCCATTACTTAGATGGTGAAAAACGTTATATCATCGCTCCTAAAGGATTAAAAGTAGGTATGACAATTGTTTCAGGAAACAACAAAGACATTAAAGTAGGTAACGCAATGCCTATTAACCAAATCCCTGTCGGAACATTAATTCACAATATCGAGTTAAAACCTGGTAAAGGTGGACAATTAATCCGTAGTGCTGGTAACTCTGCTCAAATCTTAGGTAGAGAAGAAAGATATGTATTAGTTAGATTAGCATCTGGCGAAGTACGTAAAATCTTAGCAACATGCCGCGCAACAATCGGTGAAGTTGGAAATGAATCTTGGGAATTAGTTAATGTTGGTAAAGCTGGTCGTTCAAGACATATGGGTAAACGCCCAGAAGTACGTGGTTCTGTAATGAACCCTAATGACCACCCACACGGGGGTGGGGAAGGACGTTGTCCAATTGGTCGTCCTACACCAGTTACTCCATGGGGTAAACCAGCATTAGGTTTAAAAACTCGTAAACACAAAAAATCTTCTAACGCATTAATCGTACGTAGAAGAAATAGCAAATAGTAGGTTCGAAAGGAGGAATCACTGTGGCACGTTCAATTAAAAAAGGACCTTTTTGCGATGAACATTTAATGAAAAAAGTTCAAGAACAAAAAGCAGCAGGTGAAAAGAAAGTAATTCAAACATGGTCACGCCGTTCAACAATCTTCCCAGATTTCGTTGGTTATACAGTAGCTGTATATAACGGACGCGAACATGTTCCAGTATATGTAACTGAAGATATGGTTGGGCATAAATTTGGAGAATTCGCTCCAACTAGAACATATCGTGGGCATCAAAAAGATGACGCTAAAGGAAAGAGATAATTGAGAGGAGGAAATTTTTATGGAAGCAAAAGCAATCGCAAAAACAGTACGCGTAACTCCTCGTAAAGCAAGATTAGTATTAGATTTAATTCGTGGTAAATCTGTTGGAGAAGCATACGCAATATTAAGATTAACTCCAAAAGCAGCATGCGAACCTGTTACTAAGGTATTATTAAGTGCTGTTGCAAATGCAGAACACAACTTAGAATTAAATAGAGAAACACTTTATGTTAAGGAATGTTATGCAACTGACGCTGTCAGAATGAAAAGAATGTTACCTCGCGCAAAAGGTCGTGGCGATGTAATTCAAAAAAGAACTTGTAATATTACAGTCGTAGTGGCTGAAAGACAATAATTAAAAAGGAGGAAATCACTATGGGTCAAAAGGTTAGTCCAGTAGGATTACGCGTTGGTGTTATCCGTGATTGGGATTCACAATGGTATGCAAATAAAACTGAAGTTGCAGACTTACTTTTAGAAGATTTAAAAATTCGTAAGTATTTAGAAACAACTTTTGCTAAAGCTGCTGTTTCAAGAATCACTATCGAACGTGTAAAAGGCATCAATAAAGACCGTATTAAGGTATCAGTACATACAGCAAAACCTGGTGTAGTTATCGGTCGTGACGGTGAAACAAAGAACAAAACTGTTGAAAAGTTAGCTTATATGACTAAGAAAGAAGTTGTTCTAAATATCATCGAAGTTAAACGTCCAGAATTAGATGCTACATTAGTTGCACAATCTATTGCTGAACAATTAGAAAATCGTGCTTCATTTAGACGTGTACAAAAAGTTGCTATTCAAAGAGCACTTAAAGCCGGAGCTAAAGGAGCTAAGACATTAATTTCAGGACGTTTAGGCGGAGCTGAAATGGCAAGAAGTGAAGGTTATTCTGAAGGTCAAGTACCTCTAGCAACACTTCGTGCAGATGTTGATTATGCTACAGCAGAAGCATTAACAACATATGGTAAATTAGGAATTAAAGTTTGGATCTATAGAGGCGAAGTTTTACCTGGCCAAAGAGCTGGTCGTGTAGAAAGAGCTCCTAGAGATAACGAACAAAGACGTCCTAGAAAACCAAGACCTCAAGAAAATAAGGGAGGTAACAAATAATGTTATTACCTAAGAGAACAAAATATCGTCGTCCTCATCGCGTAAGCTATGAAGGAAAAGCTAAAGGTGCTTGCAAAGTAAGCTTTGGTGAATATGGTTTACAAGCATTAGAAGGTGCTTGGATCACTAACCGCCAAATCGAAGCAGCACGTATCGCAATCACACGTTATATGCGTCGTGATGGTAAAGTTTGGATCAATATTTTCCCACATTTAGCTAAAACACAAAAACCATTAGAAGTACGTATGGGTAGTGGTAAAGGTGCTCCTGAAAGCTGGGTAGCAGTAGTTAAAGAAGGAAAAATTATGTTTGAAGTTGGTGGCGTTAGCGAAGAAATCGCAAGAGAAGCATTACGCTTAGCTGGTCACAAATTACCAATCAAAACAAAATTTGTTAAAAAGGAAGGTGCAGAATAATGAGTAAAGCAGCAGAAATTAGAAAAATGTCTACTGAAGAAATCAACTCTAACATTGCGAAACTTAAAGAAGAATTATTCAACTTACGTTTCCAACAAGCAGTTGGTCAATTAACAAATACTGCACGTATTAAACAAGTAAAGAAAGCAATCGCTAGAATGAAAACAGTTCTTAGCGAAGAAGCACGATAAGGAGGATAACATGGAACGTAATAGTCGTAAAGTATATATCGGAACAGTAGTTAGCGATAAAATGGATAAAACTATCACAGTTGCTATCGAAACATACAGAAAAGACAGATTATATGGAAAACGCGTTAAACAAACTGCGAAGTTTCATGCTCATGATGAAAACAATGAAGCTGGTATCGGTGACGTTGTAAAAATTATGGAAACAAGACCTTTATCTGCAACTAAAAAATTCCGTCTAATTGAAATCGTAGAAAAGAAAGTAAGTCTTTAAGAAGGATTCCTGAAGGGAGGTAACTTTATATGATTCAACAAGAAAGTAGACTTCAAGTAGCTGATAACTCAGGTGCTAGAGAAGTATTAGTAATTAAAGTATTAGGTGGTACATCACGCCGTTATGCAAATGTTGGTGATATTGTAGTTGTTACTGTTAAGAAGGCAATTCCTAACGGAACAGTTAAAAAAGGTGACGTTTGCAAAGCTGTTATCGTTCGTAGCAAATTTGGTGTAAGAAGAGAAGACGGTTCATACATTAAATTTGACGAAAATGCAGTTGTTATTATTAAAGAAGATTTAACCCCACGTGGAACTCGTATTTTTGGGCCAGTAGCTCGTGAACTTCGTGATAAAAACTTCATGAAGATCGTGTCTTTAGCTCCAGAAGTACTATAAGGAGGTGCACAACTATGCAAATTAAAGCAGGAGATACAGTTGTAATTATCGCTGGTAAAGATAAATTAACTAAAGATAAAAAAGGAAATTTAATTCCAACAACTGGTAAAGTATTAAAAGTTTTCCCAAAAGAAAACAAAGTATTAGTTGAAGGTGTTAACAAAGTTAAAAAACATGTTAAACCTAACCAATTAAACCAAACAGGTTCTATTCAAGAAGTAGAAGCACCAATCGATGCATCTAATGTAATGATTTTAGACCCTAAAACAAAAGTGCCAACAAGAATTGGTTATACAGTTAATGAAAAAGGCGTTAAAGTACGTGTAACTAAGAAATCAGGTACAATTTTAGATTAATAGGTGAGAGGAGGTAAACTTCTATGAATCGTTTACAAGAAAAATATAATAATTTAGTAAAACCTGAATTAATTAATCAATTTAACTATTCATCTTCAATGGAAATCCCAAGATTAGAAAAAATCGTTGTAAATATGGGTGTTGGAGATGCTGTAAGTAATTCTAAAGTTTTAGACGATGCAGTAGCTGAATTACAAGCAATCACTGGTCAAAAACCAGTAATTACAAAAGCTAAAAAATCTATCGCAAGCTTTAAATTACGTGAAGGTATGCCTATTGGTTGTAAAGTAACACTTCGTGGAGAAAGAATGTATGAATTCTTAGATAAATTAATTTCAATTTCTCTACCTCGTGTACGTGACTTCCATGGTATTAATGAAAATGCGTTTGATGGTCGTGGCAATTACACTTTAGGTGTAAAAGAACAATTAATCTTCCCTGAAATCAATTTTGATAACATCAAAAAATTAAGAGGTATGGATATTGTTATTGTTACAACAGCAAATACTGACGAAGAAGGCCGCGCTTTATTAAGTCTTCTTGGTATGCCTTTTTATAAGAAGAAATAAGAAAGGAATATAACGTTATGGCTAGAAAAGCTTTAAAAGTTAAACAACAACGCAAACAAAAATTTAGTACTCGTGAATATACTCGTTGCGAACGTTGTGGAAGACCACACGCTGTAATAAGTAAATTCCATTTATGCCGTATTTGTTTCCGTGAATTAGCATATAAGGGACAAATTCCAGGTGTTAAAAAAGCTAGTTGGTAATATGATTTCCGTAATTGGAAAGGAGGAAAAATATATATGGTTATGACAGATCCAATCGCGGATATGCTTACGCGTATTCGTAATGCTAACAAAATGCGTCATCAAACAGTAGACATTCCTGCTTCTAAGGCAAAAAAGGATGTATTAACTGTATTAGTAAATGAAGGTTTCATCGCAAGTTATGATGAAGTAAAATTAGAAAACAATCAAAGTGTTTTAAAAGTAACACTAAAATACACTGACACTAAAGAACGTGTTATTAAAGGACTTAAACGTGTATCTAAACCAGGATTAAGAGTTTATGCTCAAGTAGACGAATTACCAAGAGTATTAAATGGTTTAGGAATCGCTATAATTTCAACATCACATGGTGTTATGACTGATAGAGAAGCTAGAAAAGCTAACATCGGTGGAGAAGTCCTAGCATACGTGTGGTAATTAAAGAAAATATACAGGAGGTGTTTTAAATGTCTCGTATTGGTAATAAAGTAATTAATTTACCTGCTGGTGTAACTTGTACAGTTGCTGCAGACAATACAGCGGTTGTAAAAGGACCAAAAGGTGAACTTAGCTTTAAGTTCAATAGCGAAATTAAAATCGTAGTAGAAGAAACTACTATTACATTAACTAGACCTAACGACAATGTTAAGGCATTACATGGTACATCAAGAGCAGTATTAGCTAACATGATTAAAGGTGTTTCTGAAGGATTCACTAAAAAATTAGTTATTACTGGGGTAGGTTACCGTGCAGCTTTACAAGGAAATACATTAGTTGTTAGTGCAGGTTATTCACATAATATCGAATTCGAAGTTCCTGCTGGAATTAAAGTAGAACTTCCAAAAAATACTGAAATTATCATTAGTGGTATTGATAAACAAACAGTAGGTCAATTTGCGGCAGTAATTCGTGAAGTTCGTAAACCAGAACCTTATAAAGGTAAAGGTATTGCTTACTCTGATGAACATATCCGTCGTAAAGAAGGAAAAACAGCTAAGAAATAGCAAGAAAGGAGTAGCTTAATATGATTAATAAAGAATCTAAAAACGTAAATCGTCAAAAAAGACACTTACGTATTCGTAAGAACATTTCAGGAACTCCTGAAAAACCACGTTTAAATGTATTCCGTTCAAATAAGCAAATCTATGCTCAAATCATCGATGATGTTAATGGAGTAACTCTTTGCAGTGCTTCTTCTTGCGATGAAGGATTAAACATTACAAATGGTGGAAACGTTGCAGCTGCTGCCTTAGTTGGTAAAGCTGTAGCTGAAAAAGCATTAGCTTTAAATATTAAAAACGTAGTATTCGACCGTGGAGGATATTTATATCACGGACGTGTAAAAGCATTAGCTGACGCAGCTCGTGAAGCTGGGTTAGAATTCTAAGAGGAGGTTATCTTATGCGCCAAGATCGTAAAGAAAAAGAACTTAACGTTGAACCTGAGTTCCATGAACAAGTTGTTTCAATCAATCACGTAGCTAAGGTTGTTAAGGGTGGACGTCGTTACCGCTTTACTGCATTAGTTGTAGTTGGTGACCGTAAAGGTAGAGTTGGCTTTGGTACTGGAAAAGCTGCTGAAGTTCCAGATGCTATTAAGAAAGCCGTTGAAAGTGCGAAGAAAAACATTATTACAATTCCAGTTGTAGGAACTACAATTCCTCATGAAATTACAGGTGTATTCGGTTCTGGTAGAGTTTTATTAAAACCTGCTAGCGAAGGTACTGGGGTTATCGCTGGTGGTGCCGTTCGTGCGGTATTAGAATTAGCTGGTATCTCAGATATCCGTAGTAAATCAATCGGAAGTAACACACCAATCAACATGGTAAGAGCAACTGTTGAAGGCTTATCATTATTACGTACTGCAGAACAAGTAGCTGCACTTCGTGGTAAAAAGCCAGAAGAACTATAGAGAGGTGAGCGAAAATGAAATACGAAATTACATTAGTTAAAAGCTTAATCGCTCGTAAACCTAATCAAGTAGCAACTGCTAAAGCATTAGGACTTAAAAAAGTAGGTTCTGTAGTAGTTAAAGAAGACAACGAAGCAATTCGTGGTATGATTAAAACAATCGCACATTTAATCAAAGTAGTAGAAATTTAAAATAATTATATTAAATATATAAGGTTGAATATAATAAGGAGGTGCCTTAATATGTTAAACGAGTTAAAACCAGTTGAAGGTGCTAGACATTCTAAAAAACGTTTAGGCCGTGGTACAGGAAGTGGATTAGGTAAAACTTCTGGTAAAGGTCATAAAGGACAAAAAGCTCGTACAAGTGGCGGAGTACGTCCAGGTTTTGAAGGGGGACAATTACCTTTATTCCAACGTCTTCCAAAACGTGGCTTCAAAAATGTTAACCGTAAAGAATACGCTGTAGTCAATTTAAGTGACTTATTAACTTTTGAAGAAGGAACTGTTATCGATTTAGCAGCATTAACTTCTAAAGGGTTAGTAAATAAAGTATATGATGGTGTTAAAGTTTTAGGTAATCTAAAACCAGAAGAAACTTTCAACAAAAAATATACTGTTAAAGCAACAAAATTCTCTAAGGCAGCAAAAGAAGCAATCGAAGCAGCTGGCGGAACTGTAGAGGTGATCTAAGTTGTTTAAAAGATTTTTTAAATCAGTTAAATTAATTTTGAGCAACACTACTCTATTAAGAAGAATTGGTGTTACGTTAGCGATTTTACTTGTATTTAAAATTGGAACATTTATTACAATTCCATTAATTGATACAACAGCTATTCAATCAACATTAGCTAGTAGCGACTTTTTAGGATTATTAAATACATTCAGTGGTGGTGGATTAGGAAACTTTAGTGTTCTTGCATTAGGGATTTCACCATATATCACTGCAAGTATCGTAGTTCAATTATTACAAATTGTAATTCCACCTTTAAAGGAAATGGCTAATGAAGGTGAAACAGGAAAACAAAAGTTAAACCGCATTACTCGTTATGCAAGTGTAGTTTTAGCTTTTATTCAAGCATTAGCATTAATTTTAGGATTAAATGCAACTGCTGAAAATATTTTAGACATTTTTGTTATTCAAGATAAACAATTATTACCATTATTCTTTATCTATATGGCATTAGTAGTTACTGCTGGTTCATGCTTCACTGTATGGATTGCAGACTTAATTACTCAATACGGTATCGGAAATGGTTCAAGTATGATTATCGGTGCTGGTATTATTACTCAAATTCCAGCAATGATTGCTACATTAAATACAAAATATTTAACAGAAGTAAATGCAGCTAATGTATTCAGCTTCGTAATTATCCTTGTATTATATGTATTAATTATATTAGGTGTTGTATTCTTAGAAGCAACAAATCGTAAAATCCCAGTACAATATGCAAACCGTTCTGGAAAAAGCGATTCTAATATTCCAATTAAATTAAATACTTCAGGAGTTATGCCAGTAATCTTTGCATCAACTATTATGAGTTTACCATTAACTATTGTAGGTTTATTAGGTTATACAGAAAATAGTAATCAAGCAGCATACTGGATTAACCAAGTATTTAGTACTAGTTATCCAATCGGAATGATTATTTATTTAATTTTAATTTATTTATTCTCATTCTTCTATGCATTCATGCAACTTGATCCAGCTAAAGTAAGTGACAACTTACAAAAATCTAACGCATTTATTCCAGCTGTTAGACCAGGTCAAGAAACTGAAAATTATATTTCACGTGTTTTATTCAAAGTAACATTAATTGGTGCTACTTACTTAGCAGTATTAGCATTAGTTCCAATTATTGTTTCTAAAATCTTCGCATTCACACCTCAAGAAGCTAGCGTTATCACAATCGGTGGTACAGGGTTATTAATCGTTGTAGGTGTAGCTGTTGAAACTATGAAACAATTAGAAGCTCAAGCAACTGAACAAACTTATTCAGGCTTCATTGAATAAAATTTGAAAGAGGGTAACTATTTTGAAAACAAAAAAATTATTAATTATGGGTCCTCCAGGAGCTGGTAAAGGAACTCAAGCAGCTAATATCGTTAGCAAATATGGTGTATGTCATATTTCTACAGGAGATATGTTCCGTAGCGCAATTAAAAACGGCACAGAAATGGGAAAACTTGCTCAAAAATATATTGAAAATGGTGAGTTAGTACCTGATAGTGTAACTGTTGGTATTGTTAAAGAAAGATTATCTCAACAAGATATTTTAGAAAAAGGGTTCTTATTAGACGGTTTTCCTAGAAATCTAGATCAAGCTCATAGTCTTGATACTATCTTAGAGGAATTAGGTTACAATTTAGACGCTGTTATCAACGTAAGTGTTTTAGATGAAATCCTAATTAATCGTATTATTGGTAGAAGAATTTGTCGCCAATGCGGTGCAACTTACCACATCGAATTCAATAAACCTAATGTTGAAGGTGTTTGTAATGAATGTGGTGGAGAATTATATATCCGCAAAGACGATACAAGAGAAACTGCTGAAAATAGATTAAATGTCTATAGCACTCAAACACAACCATTATTAGACTTCTATGCAGAAAGAGGCTTATTAGTTGAAATTGATGGAGATCAAGCTGTATCTAAAGTGTTTAGTGATATCGTAGAACATTTAGGTCAATAATGATAATAAAAAAATCTGTGCGCGAAATAGAACTTATGCGCACTGCAGGTAGAATTGTTGCGTTAGCTCATCAGGAAGTCGAAAAACATATCAAACCTGGTATCTCAACATTAGAATTAGATAAAATTGTTGAACGTGTTATCAGAGAAAATGGAGCAACACCTTCATTTAAAGGATATGGAGGATTTCCTGGTAGTATATGCGCATCAATCAATGATGTCGTTATCCACGGCATTCCAAAAGCTTCTACAATATTAAAAAAAGGCGATATCATTAGCATTGATATCGGAGCTTGTTATAAAGGTTATCACGGAGACTCAGCATGGACATATCCCGTGGGTGAAATTAGCGAAGCTGATAAAGCCCTTATGGAAGTAACGTTAAATGCATTGTATAAAGGCTTAGAACAAGCTAAGCCAAATAATCGTTTAAGTGATATAAGCGCAGCTATTGGCAATTATGCCAGAAGCTATGGCTATGGAGTGGTTGAGGATTTTACAGGTCATGGTGTAGGTAAAAACTTACATGAAGATCCTGCGATTCCAAACTATGGTATCCCAAATATGGGACCAATATTACAACCAGGGATGACTTTGGCAATCGAACCAATGATTAACGCTGGTACAAAGAATGTGAAAGTTTGTTCCGATGGTTGGACTACTATCACACGTGATGGGAAAAAGAGTGCACATTTCGAGCATTCAATTCTGATCACAGATGAAGGTTACGAAATTTTGACTAAACTTTAGATAGGAGGATTTCTATGGCTAAAAATAAAGAAAATATCATCGAATTAGAAGCAAAGGTAATTGATGTGTTACCTAATACAATGTTTAAAGTAGAATTAGAAAATGGACATCAAATTTTGGCACACGTTTCTGGTAAAATCCGTTTGAATAACATACGCATTTTACCAGGGGATAAGGTAACAGTTGAATTATCAACTTATGATTTAACACGTGGCCGCATTACTTATCGCCGTAAGTAAAATTAAAATTGGAGGTATTCAAGATGAAAGTAAGACCATCAGTAAAACCAATATGTGATAAATGCAAAGTAATCAAAAGAAAAGGCAGAGTCATGGTTATTTGTGAAAATCCAAAACACAAACAAAGACAAGGTTAGAAATTTATAGGAGGTGCAAAAATTATGGCACGTATAGCAGGAGTAGATATTCCAAGAGATAAACAAGTTCGTTATTCTCTACAATATATTTATGGTATTGGAGATACATTAGCATGCAACATTTTAGCAGCTGCTGGTGTTGAAGAAACTAAAAGAGTAAAAGATTTAACAGACGATGAATTAGGTCGCATTCGTAGCGAAGTTGCAAAATACCGTGTAGAAGGTGACTTAAGACGTGAAGTTACATTAAATATTAAACGTTTAATGGAAATCGGATGTTATAGAGGTATTCGTCATCGTAGAGGATTACCAGTACGTGGACAAAATACTAGAAACAATGCACGTACTCGTAAAGGACCAGCTAGAACTATCGCTGGTAAGAAGAAATAAGGAGGACAACCAAAATGGCAAGCAAAGTAACAAAACGTCGTATTAAGAGAAATGTGCCACTTGGAGTTGCGCATATTCATTCGACTTTCAATAACACTATCGTTACTATCACTGACCCAGCTGGAAATGCAATTTCATGGTCAAGTGCTGGTGCACTAGGTTTTAAAGGTAGCCGTAAATCTACACCATTCGCTGCACAAAGTGCAAGTGAAGCTGCTGCAAAAGTTGCAGTTGATCAAGGTGTACAAAGAGTTGAAGTAGTTGTTGTTGGACCAGGACCTGGTCGTGAAGCAGCTATCCGTTCTTTACAAGTTGCTGGTTTAGAAATTACTTCAATTAAGGACGCAACACCTGTACCACACAACGGATGTCGTCCACCAAAACGCCCAAGAGGTTAATTTTAAAATTATAGGAGGATGACGAAAGTGAAGGATTTATTTTTTGAAAAACCAAATACAAATGTAGTAGAAATTTCCGATGGTGGAAATTATGGAAAGTTCGTCATTAAACCACTTGAAAGAGGCTTTGGTATTACTTTAGGTAATGCCTTAAGAAGAATACTAATGTCATCTTTACCAGGTGCAGCAATCGTACGTATTCGTATCGAAGGTGCTGAACACGAATTTATGTCAATTGATGGTGTCATCGAAGACATTATGACAATCATTTTAAATTTAAAGAAAATCGTATTCAAGGTTGAATCTGATGATCCAAACTTCGAATATACTTTAGAAGTTCACAAAGGTGAAGGTGAAGTTACTGCAGCAGATATTTACTGCCCAAGTACTTCAGGTGTTAAAGTAGTTAACCCAGATCAACACATTTGTACAGTAGCAGCTGGCGGACAATTCGACATGACTGTTGTTGTAGCTCGCGGTGTAGGTTATGTTGGTGCTGATCACAACAAAGCACAAAACGGTATGGTAGGTTTAATTGCAATCGATTCTATCTACACACCAGTTAACAATGTAAACTACGATGTGACAAAACTTCGTGGTGAAAATGGAACTGAAATGGAAGAACTTACAATAGAAGTTTCAACTAATGGTTCTATTGAAGCAAAAGAAGCATTAGCAATTGCATCAAAAATGATGATTAATCATTTAAATGTAATGGTTGAATTAAGTGAAAAAGCTAAAGCAACTGATTACATGATTGAACGTGAAGAAACAACTAATAATAGCATTCTTGAAACAAGTATCGCTGACTTAGACTTATCTGTTCGTTCATACAACTGCTTAATGCGCGCTGGCATTAAAGATGTTAAAGATTTAATTGCTAAGAGCGAAGAAGATATGATGAAGGTTAGAAACCTTGGACGTAAATCTTTAAAAGAAGTAAAAGAAAAATTAGAAGAATTAGGTTTAAGCCTAAATCGCGACTAATTTAAACAAGGAGGACGTAAACTATGTCAGGTTATAGTAGACTAGCTCGCAATAGTGCTGCAAGAAAAGCATTATTACGTGACTTAATTACAGATTTAATTCTAAATGGTAGTATCAAAACTACTGTTACAAAAGCAAATGAATTAAAAAGATTAGCAGACAAAATGGTTACATTAGGTAAAAAGAACACATTAGCATCTCGTCGTCAAGCTGCTAAATTAGTTCGTCCAGAAACTGACGCTAACGGAGTATACGCTTTAAATAAGTTATTCGATGAAATCGCACCAAGATTTGCTGAACGCAACGGTGGTTACACTCGCGTTATCAAATTAGGCGTTCGTCGTGGTGACGCTGCTGAATTAGCAGTAATTCAATTTGTTGAGTAATAAATAGAAAATAAATAATGGATTCACTATACAATTTAGTGAATCTTTTTTCTTTTACTCATAGATTAAATTGGTGATATAAAATGGTAATTATAGATGCAGGTCATGGTGGAAGTGATCCTGGTGGAGGAAGTAACGAGTATTGGATAGAAAAAGACTTAACATTAAAAATTTCATTGTATGAGTATGAAAGATTAAGAAGACTTGGTGTTCCTGTTAGTTTAACACGGGATGGTGATTATACACTTAATCCAACAGATCGTGTGCTTAAAGCATATAGTTTGGCTGATGGCAATAATGATATTTTAATTTCTAATCATATCAATGTTGATTTTGGAAAAATTGATGGAGCTGAAGTTATTTATTCAATTAAAGATAGTAATACTTTTGCGAAGTTAATTGCTTCAAATTTACAAGCTGCGGGACAAAATTTAAGCCCTAGTGGTGTATATACAAGAACAAATGAATTAGGTAATGACTATTACTATATTATTCGTAATGTTAGACCTATTAAGAGTGTTTTAGTTGAATTTGGATTTGCTGACTCACCAGGTAATGACGTAGTACTTTTAAGAGATAACTGGGAAGTTTTAGCTGAGGCTGTTGTTAAAAGTGTATGTGAATTTTTAGGATATCGATATACTCCTTCATCTCCAATAGGAAAATATACTGTTGTTAAAGGAGATACATTATACACAATCGCTAACAAATTTAATATGAGTGTTAACGAGCTTAAAAATTTAAATTCATTAACATCTAATACAATCTATCCAGGGCAAGTTTTAACAGTTTATCCAAATGTTCCTACTGCTCAAACTATTACTTATATTGTAAAAAAAGGAGATACGCTATATAATATAGCTACTTCATTTGGAACAACTGTTGAAAATATTAAAGAAGCAAACGGACTGGATACAAATAATATTTATCCTTATCAATCATTAATTATTCCGCTTAAATTTTCTTTAGGTGAATATATTGTAAAAAAAGGAGATACATTATATAGTATAGCTAGTAAATTCAATACTAGTGTTGATACGTTAAAAGCTTTAAATAACCTTGGATTTGATACAATATATCCGCTTCAAGCGTTAATTGTCCCTAAAAACTAAAAACGGCAAAATTAAGCCGTTTTTTCTTCGATTACTTTAATTAATGATAGAAAAATTATATTGAAATGAATAGTTAATAATTATATAATTAAAGTAGCAAAAGATAAAATTGGATGAAAGGTTTTTTTATTATGGGAAGTTATACTTTTATAGCTATTGATATAGATGGTACACTTTTAAATAGTAAAAAGGAAATCCTTCTTAAAACTAAAAAAGATATTAAGAAGGCAAATGAGAATGGAATTATAGTTTGTATTTGCACAGGTAGATCTTATCCTGCTGCCAAAAAATATGTAGATGAACTTTCTATTGATATTCCGTTAGTACTTTTTAATGGTTGTAAAATACGAATGAGTGATAGCGAAGAAATAATTTTTAATAAAACTATTGAACAAAAAATTTCAAATGCTGTATTTGATATTGTAAATATGAATGATGGAACATGTTGTTTTTGGAAAGATGATACATTATACTTTAATAAGTATGATAATTATACAGAATATTATGAGAATCTAACTGGTATAAAGCCTAATATTATTAATCAATATAATGAAGATATCTTTACAAATATTAATAAATTTTTATGGTTTGATACTCCTGAAAATCTAAAGTTTATAAAGAACAATATTTTAAATAATGTAGTGGGAATTGATTGTTTCAAATCCCAAAATAACATCTTAGAAATTGTTCCTAAAGGAATTAATAAAGGAGAAGCAATTAAGTTTTTAGCCAATTACTATAACATTGATATAAGTGAAGTGATTGCCGTTGGTGATGATGAAAATGATATATCTATGATTGTGGCTGCAGGGTTAGGTGTAGCTATGGGAAATGCGAAACAGTGCGTTAAAGAAGTAGCTGATTTCATTACGTTATCTAACGAAGAAAACGGTGTAGGTAAGGTAATTTGTGAATTTATGTTAAAATAAAAAAGAAAGTCATTTTGACTTTCTTTTATTGTTTTTATTAGAAGATTTGTTTTTCATTTTTGAACCATTTTTGTTATTAAATGATCTATTTGAAAGTCCATCTTTTGGATTGTTTCTTGCTATTTCGTTCATAATATCCTGCTTTCTTAAAAGTATATGCAGAAGCTTTAAAAAATATGCAAAAAAAAATCAACAAAAATTATTGTTGACTATATCTAAAAAAATAGAGCTAATTGACTTTCGCCATACCACATCTTATAAGTGTATTATTAGTCGATAGAGAGAATGAGTCTGAGCATAGGATAGCGACTCCTATACTTCTCACCCTGACATTGCTCTAGTAGGATTGATACCCACACTTTCACCAAACATTCAGATCATCTCATTTTAATATTTTTTTATTTGGGACTTTGGCTACTCGGAGTAAAACTCATCTTATAGTTATCTTTTCGATAACATCACGTCCAATTTCCTTGGTGGTATTCCTAGGTTTATTAAGGTTACCAAGCTTAATCTAACTAGGATTATTCTTCACTGAAGCGTCTATTGTGGAAACGATGAGAAAACTGACCTATACAAATATAAAACTAGCACACCAAACAATTGGCATTATGATGTTTCATCTTCATAATGTGATATTGCTATCACATTCCTACTTATACTTTCAAAGTATCCCTATCAGTATAAGCAACGCCTCGTAAACTTAGTTTGGTTCCAAGCGGTCTGTCAAGATTCTTCACTTGGGTATTAGCACTATATTTTAAATATTAAATTTTCATTACAACTATATTATATTTTATTTTTTTAATAAGTGTGAGGACACAAAATGTCCTGTTATAAAAAAATTAAGACATCCCAAATAGGATGTCTGTAATTTCAACATTAAATGTTTCCGCTATTAAATTAATGATGTACAAGTTATATGTACCATTTGTCTCAAGTCTACGAACTTGGCGCTCGCTATAACCTAAAATAGTGGCCATATCCTCTTGCGTCATAAAATTTTTTAAACGTAATTGTTTAATGTTTTGGGCGATTCTTAGTGAATCAATTGTCTTTTCCATAATATATGCCTCCTCCTAAAATCAATCACTAATTTCTTCTTTAATACAAACTTTCGTTTTTAATAAAAATATATATAATTGAGGCACCCTTCTTATTTAGAAAAGACAGTAAGTATAATAGCATTTTTTCTTTTTATATGCAATATTTAGCAAAAATTATCCACAAATTTTATATATAAAATTTTATATATGTGTTATAATAAGTAAGATAGGGAAGTGTGCGATATATGATTGAATTAAAGAATTTATGTTACTCATATAGTGAAAACGAAGCTTTAGCTATCAATGATATTTCTTTAACTATTAAAGAGGGAAGTTGGATTTCAATATTAGGACACAACGGAAGTGGAAAAAGTACACTTGCGAAGTTACTTGTTGGATTATTAGAGCCTTCTAGTGGAGAAATTATGGTTGATGGAATTAAGCTTTGTGAAGATAGTGTGGGTGAAATTAGAAAGAAAATAGGAATTGTTTTTCAAAATCCTGATAACCAATTTGTAGGTGTTACTGTTAGACATGACATTGCTTTTGGACTTGAAAATAGACAAGTAGATAGAATTGTTATGGAAGAAGCTGTTTCATCTTGTGCACAAAAAGTTGGTATGGGAGCCTTCTTAGAAAGAGAACCATATAAACTAAGTGGTGGAGAAAAACAAAGAGTCGCTATTGCTGGAATTTTAGCCCTTGATTCAAAATATATTATTTTTGATGAAGCTACTTCAATGTTAGACCCTGATGGTGTTAGGGATGTAATTAACCTTATCAAAGAATTAAGAATGAATACGAATAAGACAATTATAACAATTACTCATGATTTAGAACTTGCTAGAAAAAGTGATGAGGTGTTTGTTTTTAAAAAAGGACAAATAACTGCTTCTGGTAAGCCTGAAGATATTTTTAAAATGGAAAATATTTTAACTGATTCTAATTTACAAATACCTTTAGAATTACAACTTTATAAAGAAGTATGTGATGATGAAATACTAAAAAAAGATAAACAATTAATCGAGGCACTATGGCAATTAGGTTTAATGAAGTAAGTTATTACTACGAAAAGAAAAAGAAAAATGAAGTTGCACCTGCGGCAATTAAAGATATAAATCTTAGTATTTCAGAAACTAGTGAGTTTGTTACAATTGTTGGTCATACCGGTAGTGGTAAGAGTACACTTATTCAACATATCAACGGATTAATTTTACCTACTAAAGGTGAAGTTATGATTGGTGATATTAGCTTATCAAAGAAAAATAAAAAGTTAAAATTAAAACCTATTAGAAAAAGAATAGGGTTTGTATTTCAGTTTCCTGAATATCAATTGTTTGAAGAAACAGTTTTAAAAGATATTATTTATGGACCTAAAAACTTTGGTCTTTCACATGAGGAAGCAGTAAGAGAAGCAAGAAGAATTGCGAAAGAATTAAATATTGAGGCTATCTTAGATAAATCTCCATTTAATATAAGTGGAGGACAAATGCGTAAAGTTGCTATTGCTGGAATTTTAGCGTATAATCCTGACATCTTATTATTAGATGAACCTACTAGAGGACTTGATCCTTTAGGAGCTAAAGAGATTATGGAATTCTTTAAAAGTCTTCAAAAAGAGTCAAATAAAACTATTATAATGATTACTCATGATATGGATTTAGTATATGAGTATTCAACAAGAGTAATTGTTATGGATAAAGGTGAGGTTGCTTTTGATGGAGATAAAGAAGAATTATTTAAAGGTGAATATGAAAAGTATCATTTAACTAAACCTACAATTTTAAGAACAATTGATTATATTAACGAACATACAAATCATAAAATTAGTTATCATAATTATTGTTTAGAAGATTTATTAAAATCATTAAAGGATGGTGATTTTAATGAATAATTTCAATATTACATTAGGTCAATATGTAAAAGGAAATTCTTATTTACATAAATTAGATCCAAGACTTAAAATAGTTTCAACACTTATTTTAATGGTTTCAATATTCTTGATTCCAGCTGATAATTTAAATAATCTTTATGTATTATTAGGGTTTTTAGGATTATTTTTAATAATACTTTTAACTAGTAAAATTAGTTTGATTGCAGTTTTAAAAGGATTACAACCTATTATCTTTATTGGTGTATTTACATTTGTACTGCAACTTATCTATAACCAAAGTGGTACAGTTATCCAAGATGTAGTATTTAATTTCTCTTGGGCTAGTATATTGATTGCTATTGGAGTAATTATCCTTTGGTGTTTAACTAAGAAGTTTATCCCATTTAAATTGTTATATACAATTATAATGTTAGTAGGAGTATTATTAGTTTTTGCCTTAGTTAACACGAATTTTGACTTTGCTAATTTAAATTTAGTAATATATAGTGATGGTTTATTAAAAGGATCATTCTTCTTATTACGTATTATTTTAGTTATCTTCTTATCAACATTATTAACTGTTTCAACTTCAACAACAGATATTAATTTAGGGTTAGAATGGGTACTTCATCCACTATCTTTTATTAAGATTCCTGTTAGCGAAATAGCAATGATGTTTTCATTAACATTACGTTTTATTCCAACACTTTTAATTGAGACTAATAAGATTATGAAAGCTCAAGCATCACGTGGTATTGACTTTAATGAAGGTTCATTTGTTGAAAAAGTTAGGCAAGTTGTTACATTACTAATCCCAATGTTTTTCATTTCAATCACTAGAGCGGAAGACTTAGCTAATGCGATGGAAACTAGAGGATATGTAATTGGCGGAAAGAGAACTAATATTGATGAACTTAAATTTAGATGGAAAGATTTAATAGCGTTTTTGGTTGTACTATCAATTTTAACAATGTCTATTTTATTAATGGTGGGCTTATGAGAATAAAGTTAACTGTTAGCTATGATGGAAGTAGATACTTTGGTTTTCAACATCAAAATGACGTATTAAATATTGAAGATATTATCTTAGCGGCTATTAAGAAGATTGATAGTAGTGTGGATAAGATTTATGGAAGTGGTAGAACGGATCGATACGTTCACGCAAAAGGACAAGTTATTCACTTCGATAGTGAAAAAGAAATTTTAGAGTATAAATGGATTCAAGCCATTAATACATTTTTACCAGATGATATTATGGTAGTTAACTGTGAATATGTATCTAATGATTTTCACGCTCGATATAGCGCGGTTAAGAAAGAATATCGTTATTATATAAGACATAAAAGTTTTGATTTATTTTATCGTAATTATGCTGAATATATTCCTAATATCGATATTGATAAATTAAAAAAGAATATTAAGAGATTAGAAGGTAGTCATGATTTTAGAGGCTTTTGTAGTGCAAAAATTGCCAAAGAAAAATCGACTATTAAACAAATATTTACCGCAGAAGTTATAGAACATGATGAGTTTTTAGAATTGATTTTTATTGGTGATGGATTTTTAAAGTATCAAATTAGAACAATGGTTGGGACTTTAATTGATATTGCCACAGGAAGAAAAGATGAAAGTATTATTAATGAAATATTTGAAAGTAAAAATCCTGAAAAAACAAATCGTGTTTTAACAGGAAAGGGTTTATATTTAATTAGTGTAACTTATTAGGAGGTTTTAATAAATGAAAGGGTTGTTTATTTCATTTGAAGGTGGAGAAGGTAGTGGAAAATCTTCTGCGATTAATGTTGTTAAAGGAAAGTTAGAAGCAGATGGTTATAAAGTTGTCGTTACACGTGAACCAGGTGGTATAAGTGTAAGTGAACAAATTCGTGATGTTATCTTAGCTGTTGATAACAAAATGAGTAAAGAAACAGAAGCATTACTTTATGCCGCTAGTAGAACTGAACATTTATATAGAAAAGTTATACCTTTAGTTAATGATGGTTATATTGTTATTTCCGATAGATATATTGATTCATCTTTAGCTTATCAAGGATATGCTAGAGGTATTGGTATTGAAAAAGTGTTAGAAATCAATATGTTTGCTAAAGAATATTTACCAAAAGTAACATACTTCTTTGATGTTAGACCAGAAGTAGGTTTAGCTAGAATTGTAGGAAGAGATAAAATTGATAGATTAGATTTAGAAGGATTTGATTTCCATCAAAAAGTCTACGATGGATATAAAGAGGTATGTAAGTTATATCCAAATCGTATAAAAGTTATTAATGGTGAAAGACCGATTGAATTAATTATTGAAGATGTTTATAACGACATTAAAAAATATTTATAGGAGGTAAATATGTACGCGACACTTAAAAAGGCTCAACCTAATGCCTTAAGAATATTAGAAAATAGTATTAAAAATAATCGTTTGAGCCATGCGTATTTATTTACTGGTCCAAACGGAACTTATAAAAAAGAAATGGCTTATCATTTAGCGATGATGTTATATTGTAAGGAGGATGTTCCTTGTTATAAATGTCCAAGTTGCTTAGCTATTTTAGAGAATAGACACTTAAACGTTCATTATATTGAACCATTTGGTCAAAGCATTAAAAAGGAGCAAATTATAGCCTTACAAGAAGAATTTTCTAAGACATCACTATTAGATGGTCCTCGAATTTATATAATAAATGAAGCTGAGACTATGAGTACTAGTGCAGCTAACTCATTACTTAAATTTATTGAAGAACCTACTGGTGAAACATATGGTATTTTGATTTCTGAACATAAAGAAAATCTATTATCAACTATTATTTCAAGAAGTATGGTTATTAATTTTAAGGAACTAGATAAAAAGTTTTTAAAAGAACAATTACAGAGAGAAGAAGTTTCACCTTTAATCCTAAATTCGCTTTGTTATTTAACTAGTAATTTAGATGAGGCAATGGAACTTTCTACGGATGAATCATTTGTTAAGATATGTTCTATCTTTGAAAAATTTATATCTGATTTAAAAGATAGAAAGAGTGTAAGTTTATTTTATAAAGCAAATTTAGAGGTTTTAGGTAATAAAGAAAAACTTAAACTATTCTTAAGACTATTAGAAGCATTTTTTAGAGACTTATACGAATATCGTGTTTTAAATAATGTTTTAGTTTTTGATAGTTTGACAGAGGTTATAAAGACAATTTCAGATCATTATGATAAAGATGATTTGTTGAAATATTTATTTGAAATATTAGAACTTATTAAGAAAATAGGTTATAATGTTAACATGAGTTTATTAATGAATCAATTTTTAATTGATTTAAATGGAGGAATTTAGGATGAATGTATGTCGTATACAATTCCGAAAAGTAGGAAAAAAATATTATTTTAATCCTAATGGAATAATAGTTAAAGATCAAGATTTAGTAGTTGTAGAAACTGTTAGAGGTGTTGAAATCGGTCAAGTGGTAGGAGAGATGGTTGAATGTCCTACTGAGTTAGAAAAAGAGATTAAACCGATTTTAAGAATAGCTACAAAAAAAGATATAGATACATTTGAACAAAATCGTAAAAATGAAGTAATCGCATTAGAAAAATGTTCAAAGCTAATTAAAAAAAATGAATTAGAAATGAAGTTACTTTATTGTGAATATACTTTAGATAGACAAAAGTTAATTATTTATTTTGAATCTGAAGAACGCGTCGATTTTAGACAATTAGTTAAAGATCTAGCTGAAGAGTTTAGAGTTAGAATTGAATTACGTCAAGTAGGTTCTCGTGATGGCGCTAAAGTATTAGGTGGCTTAGGGCCATGTGGATTAATTGTATGTTGTAATACATTTATTGAAGAGTTTGATAATGTATCTATTAAAATGGCTAAAAATCAAAACTTAAGTTTAAACCCACAAAAGATTAGTGGAACATGTGGTAAATTATTATGCTGTATCAAATATGAAAATGAAGTATATAAAGAACTTCGTTTAAATATGCCTGATGTAAATGATATTGTGCGTTTAGAAGAAGGCGAAGGTAAAGTTTTATCTGTTGACGTTTTAAAAAGAGAATTAAAAGTTAAAATGTTTGAAGATGAAAAATTCCTTACTGTTAGTGTAAATGATGTTAAGTCATTTAAGAGTAAAAAAAATCGTAACGAATAGCCTGGTGTAGTTAATAATGATTGTTAAAAATGATTTATTAGGTTACGAAAAGTATATAATTTATCAAGATACAGAATTATTTAGTTTTTCAACTGATTCAATGTTGTTAGCTGACTTTGCTACTATAAATCGTAAAACTAGAAAAATAGTAGATTTTTGTAGTGGTAATTTTCCAATTCCAATGTATTTGACTTTAAGAACTGGCGCAAGTATTGTCGGGGTTGAAATTCAAAAAGCTTCTTGTGATTTAGCTTTAATGAGTATTAAAGAAAATGGATTAGATAATCAAATTGAAGTTTTAAATGAAAATGTAATCGGCATTCATAATAAGATGGGTGTTGACTGTTGTGATTTAGTTTTATGTAATCCTCCGTTTTTTAAAGTTAGTGAAAACTCTAATCTTAATGAACGTGAAGAGGTTAGTATTGCTAGACATGAGATTTTAATTACATTAGAAGACATTATTAAAGAAGCGGCTATTATTTTAAGACAAGGTGGATATTTTACAATGGTTCATCGTCCTGAAAGAATGGCTGAAATATTTGTTCTATTAAAGAAATATCAATTAGAACCATCTCGCTTACGTTTTGTATATCCAAAGCGTGACAAGGAAGCTAATCATATTCTAATTGAAGCGAGAAAAGGTGTTAATAAAACACCAAATCTTAAGATTTTGCCACCATTAATTATTTATGATGAAAATAATCAATGGACAAATGATATATTAAAAATATATAATTATAGTAAAGAGGAGTGATTTTTATGTTTTTAAGCTTATTAAATCAAAAAGAAACATTAAAATTTTTAGACTTAGCCATTTATATGGTAGATATCGATGGTGAACCTACTGAAATTGAAAAAAGTATTTTAGAAAAAATGTTTAGAGAAGTAGGGTATATTGTTAATGAATATTCATTCCAATATTCTGATTCAATTGAAGAAACAGTTGAATTCTTTATCCATTCTAACCCTATCGTAAAAAGTGTTGTATTCTTAAATTTAGTTAAGATTACTATGATTGACGATTTATATAACACAACAGAACATTTATTCTTAGAACAACTTCAAGAAAAATTTGGTATCTCACCTGAACGTAGACGTGAATTAATGAGTCTAGTATATGATGAACGCGATTTACGTGAACGTGCAGTTCGTGTTTTAAAAGGGTAATGAATAGACAAAAAAGCTACCTTTCTGATAGTGCTAAACTATATTTAGTAGCTACTCCGATTGGTAATTTAGCTGATATTACATATCGCGCTGTTGAAACTTTAAAAACAGTTGAGGTTTGTTTTGCTGAAGATACAAGAGTAACTAGAGTTTTATTTGAACATTATAATATTCATACAAGACTTGAATGTTATCAAGAACATAATAAACAAACACAATATAAGGCAATTTTAAAATATCTTGAAGAAGGTATTAGTGTTGCCTTAGTTTCTGATGCAGGAATGCCAATTATTTCTGATCCTGGTTATTATGTAGCAAAAGAAGCTATTAAAGCTGGTTTTGATGTTATTCCTATTCCAGGAGCTAGCGCGTCTTTATCTGCTTTAATTGTATCTGGTATTACTCCACAACCTTTTACTTTTTATGGTTTTTTAGATAGTAAATCTAGTAAACGTAAAAAAGAGTTAGAAGCACTTAAAGAACACAAACAAACACTTATCTTTTATGAAGCACCGCATAGAATCAAAGAAATGTTAGAAGATATTTTAAATGTCTTTGGTGATCGTGAGATTGCTTTAGCAAGAGAAATTACTAAAAAATTTGAAGAAGTTATAAGAGGAAGCGTCAGTGAAGTAATTGAGGTAGCTGATACTTTAAAAGGCGAAATGGTTGTTGTTTGTAGTGGTTATATTGAAGATAGCAACAAATATCTTAATGTTGACCCTATTAAGCAAGTAGATGAATTAATTGTTGCTGGTATTATTAAAAATGAAGCGATTAAAATGGTTGCTAAAAGATTAGGTATTACTAAGCAAGAGTTATATAAAGAATATAGCGAAAAAAAGAATAATTAATTTCTTTACTCACCAATATAATTGGTGTATAATACGTTTGGTAAAATTAAATAGGCGATAATAGGTAGAGTAATATACATCCCTTTTTTATAGAGAGCAGATTTATGGTGGAAGATTTGCATTAAGTGTATATGAAAATGAGCCTATTGCTATATATCGTTTCCCGCGTTAAGGGGTTAAAGTGCTAGTAGTAATTACTAGAACTAAGGTGGTACCGCGAATAGATTCGTCCTTAGATTTAGGGCGAATTTTTTTATTTATAGGAGCCAACTATAACTAAGTCAAGTTAAATTTATAAAAAGTTTAATAAATAGTTCAACTCCAATACTAAAAGGGGTTTACACCCTCCGAATTTTAAAATAATTCGTGATTATGACATTAAATTGTCATGTAATAGATCTTT
>JBGVOE010000119.1:0-5903 GCA_045126355.1 Anaeroplasmataceae bacterium
AGGATCCCTTCAAGGGATAAGCCAGAGTGAAAATTGCGGTTGTCAGCCGCTATTGATGACCCTTGAGGGTCGTCGAAAGGTAAAAGCCCTTATAGGGTAGCGTAAAAACCGCGCGTTTTACGTGCGGATTGTTATTTTAAATACAAAGGAGAAAATATATTATGGATAAATATATATTTTTAGATTTTAATGGAACTGTTTTAGATGATGTCGATTTATGTTTGAATTTGCTGAATGAAATGTTATGGGAAAAAGAAAAGAAGATGGTTGATATAGATGAATATAAACATATTTTCGATTTTCCAATTACTAAATATTATATTGCTGCGGGATTTGATTTTTCCAAATATACTTTTGAAGAATTAGCTCAATATTTTATAGTTGAATACACAAGAAGAAACTTAACAGAGTCTTATATTTTTTCTGATTTACATCAATTCGTTAATAATGTAAAAGAGGTAGGATATAAGGTTGTTATATGTTCTGCATCTAAAAAAGTTTTATTATTAGATCAATTAAGAGACTTTAAGATATTAGATTTATTTGATGATGTTATAGGTCTAGATAATCACTATGCCGCTAGTAAATTAGAACTGGCTAAAGAGTATGTAGCTAGACTTGATATTGATTTAGAAAACTCTTACTTTATTGGTGATACTACACATGATGCAGAAGTTGGTAGTGAATGTGGACTTAAAGTTATATTAATTGATAGAGGCCATCAAGCAGAGGATGTGTTGGCTGTAACTAAAAATCCAATTTTACATTCTTTTGATGAGACTATAGAATTTATAAAAAACAGTTAAATTATTATTAATGATTTCCGTTAATACTAAAGTATTAAAAAAAATAAGAAAAAATTAAAAAAATATCTTGCTTTATTTTAAGTGTTATAATATAATAATGAATGCAAACAAAAATGGATAGGACCATAGCCAAGCGGTAAGGCAAAGGACTTTGACTCCTTCATGCGAAAGTTCGAATCTTTCTGGTCCTGCCATTTTTTTATTTTTATATGATAGTATTCATAAGTCCTTTATTCGAATTTGATATTTTTAAGAGATAGGTTAATTCAATCTATCTCTTTTTATTTTTCCTTTTAAAATATATAATAAAAGAAAGTAAGGTGATATATATGTCTTTTTTAAAATGTAATCCTAATATATTTGTTATTAATGATGAATATGAGATTTTAATTTTTCTTAAAGAAAAAGGGATTTGTTTTATTGAAGTTGATGGACAATATTTTTATGAAGAAAATAGTGGTGTCTTAAGTAGTGAAAAGAATTATGTTAAAATTAGAGTTCCGCAACGACAATTAGATTTAAAAGAATCTTATAAAGTAATTTTTAAGCAAAGTATTAATAGAAAAGCTTATTTCTCAGAATTAGGAGAGCAGCAAGAAAAAACATTTTATTTTAAGTCGCTTAAAAAAGATGAAAATATTAATGTTTATCATCTTGCGGATGTTCATTATCGTTTTGAGTTAGCTAAAAAAACAGCATCATACTTTGGTGAAGATTTAGATTTATTAGTAGTTAATGGAGATATTGGCGAAGTTGAATCATTTGAAGATTATTTTAATGTTGCAAATTTTATTGGCGAAATATCAAAGGGTATGATCCCTATTATTTTTGCTAGAGGAAATCATGATACTAGAGGTAGGATGGCTGAACTCTATACTGATATCTTTCCAGCTAATGGTAAAAATACTTTCTTTACATTTAATATTGGCAATCTTAGTGGTGTTGTTCTAGATTGTGGAGAAGATAAACTAGATCATCATAATGAATATAATGGTGTTAATCGATTTGAAGTATTTCGATTAAAAGAAACAGAGTTTTTAAAGAATATTAATTTAAATGATAGTAGTATTAAATTAGCAATTAGTCATATATGTCCAATGCAAACTACTTTAACCAGTGGAAATGTATTTGATATTAATAGAGATATTTACACTATTTGGAATGATGAATTAGATCGTTTAGGAGTTAATTTTATGTTATGCGGTCATATGCATGAAGCATATTTATTAGAAAAAGAGAGTCCTAATGCATTAATTGCTAATCATTTTCCAGTTGTTGTTGGCAGTCATGTTTTACCAGATGATTTTTATGGGTGTGCTTTAACAATTTTTAAAGATTATGTAATATGTAGATTTACTAATAAAGATAAAGATATTAAGAAAGAGTTTACTTTAAAATTTTAATAACAAAAAAATGCACCAGCTGGTGCATTATTTATTTTCTGGAGCAATCGCCACAGAAAACCATTTTTCGTTTGTGTAATCAATTTTTGGTTCATTATTTTTTCTATATTCTCTTGGTGACATTCCGATTATTTTTTTGAATTCATAATTTAATTGATTTTTATCTTGATAGCCTACTTGTGTGGCAATTTCTGAGATTTTCATACTTGTTTTAAGTAGAAGTTTGCTGGCTTTTTGGACACGTAACACATTAATAAATCCTAATATAGTTTGGCCCATTTGTTTTTTATATTGATGTTCTAAATAAGATTTACTTATATTAACATACTCAGCAATTTCATCAATTGTTATTTTTTTATTGTAATTATCCATAATATATGAATTAGCTTTTCTTATATATGAAATTTCACCTAGTTTTTTATTGATTATACAATTAGAGATTTCTATTAATAAATTCATTTCACGAAGAATTATTGATAGATAATCTTCCTTTGTGTTTTTCTTTTGGTTTGCCGCAAATATTAATTCTTTTATCGTTGTTCCAACTTGCGCAGTATCCGTTGTAATTATAAAACCAGCTTCGCTTTTCATAAAATTATTTAATTTTGTATCAAAAAATAATTTTTCAAAATCAACTGTTATAATACTTTGAGCATTTTTAATAATTTCGTTATTGTTATCTACAGGTAAAAACTCTACATTATAAACAAATGCTGTTTCATTTTTATTTATTATCATTTGATGATATAGATTAGGCTTTAAGAAAATAAATTGTCCTTGTGTTAAATTGTAAACTTCTGCATCCTTTAAATTTTCATCAGGAGATACTTTTATTACTATATTTCCAGAATTAACATACATTATTTCAAAGTATTCATGTCTATGCATCCACATATCGAGTGAGTCATCAAATGATTTCATGTAATATTGGAAAGGTATTAAAGCGCAATTTAATTTATTTATTGAATAGTTTGTATGTTTCATTTAAATCATCCCTTTTGTTTTTATTATATTTGGGAAAAAGGAGAAAAACAATAAAAAAAGAATGAAAAAATGTTTTTTAAATAGAATATGTTCCTAGAATTGTTGATTTATATATTTAAAAGTAGATATAATAATGATATATAAAACAATTATAATTATGGAAAGGAGAACTAGTTTAAAACACTAGAATTATTGAATATGAAAAAAATAGTTGTATGTTTCTTTTTTTTACTTTTCTTAAGTTATTCTTTTACTATTTTTGATTTTACAGATGTTTTAGCGGATACAAGTGAAGGAATGTCTTTTAGCATTGATGGATATTATCAAGTTGAAGAAAAGTTTAACAAATATCCTGAAACCATTGAAGCAGAAATTTATGTTCCTGAAACAATTGATGAGCCAGCGGGAGTTATTTTTGGCAATTATGGTGCTGGTCCTTCAATAAGTCTTGATATACAAAAATATGGGGAACCAAGATTTTACTTAACAGATAGTAGTGGAAGTGGTAAGTCACTAATTTTTAGTACGGATATTCGTGGAAAATGGTCACACATTTCAATCGTACGTTTAAAAGAGGAAAGCAGAACACTTTTTTATTTAAATGGTGAGTTAGTTGAAAAAATGCTTTATTATGATTATGACTCTAAAGTTTTAAATAATAAGTTTGTAATTGGCGGTGATTATCGCGGTGGTAATACAGGATATTTTAAAGGTAAGATTCGTTCAATTTCTATTTATTCCGACGCTAGAACGGATGAAGAAATTAAAAGCGATTATTCAAACGGAGCGGATTTAAATGATGATAATTTACTTGCTGATTTTTCATTAAATGATAATATAAACGAAAAAATTAAAGATAATTCGAAAAATGAATATAAGACAATCTATAATTCAGTTTGGTTAGATGACATTAATCGTGATTATGAATATGAATACTCTTTTGCAGTTGTTGGAGATACTCAATACACAACTGATAGATATCCTAAACAATTGCCAAAGATTTATGATTGGATCTTAGATAAAAAAGATGAAAAGAAGATACAACATGTATTTGGATTAGGTGATATAACAGATAGAGATTCTAAAAAAGAATGGGAAACTGCTTATTCAGCTATTTCAAAAATGGATGATAAAATTTCTTATTCTCTAGTTAGAGGTAATCACGATTCAACAAAAATGTTTAACAAAACATTTAATAATGAAATATATAAAAAACAATTTGAAGGTTTTTATTCTGAATATATAGATACATCATATATGTTATTTACAGTTTGCGAAACAGATTATTTGTTTATAACTTTAGACTATGGTGCTTCAGATGAAGAATTGCAGTGGGCAGCTGAAAAAATAAAGATGTATCCTAATCATCGAGTTATAATTACAACTCATGGATATTTAAATTATGATGGAACTACATTAGATTCAAAGGATGGTTCATACCCTTCCGATTTAAATGATAAAAACGATTCTCCTGATAAAGTTTATAATACTGGAGAAGATATGTGGAATAAATTGATTTCAAAACATGCAAATATTTTCATGGTTATTTCCGGTCATATTGATTATTGTGATATCGTTAGTAATAAAAGAGAAGGATTACATGGTAATACTGTTGTAGAATTACTAATTGACCCTCAAGCACTAGATTCTTCTGGTGGAGCAATGGGCTTAGTGGCTATGCTTTACTTCTCAAAGGATGGTAGTAATTTTTCTTTGGAATATTATTCAACTATACATGACAAGTATTATTCAAGTAAAAATCAATTTACTATCGATGAAATTACTTATAAATCTTCTCATGAGTACGGAGAATGGGAAATAGTAAAAGAAGCTACTACGGAAGAATGTGGCATTAAACAAGCAAACTGTATATGTGGAGACTACATTCAAGAAGAAATTGCTATGCTTGATAAACCAAGGGGTGGTTGTAGTGGTAGTGTGATTTCAACTATGTTTTCACTACAATTGTTAATTCTTTCTATTTATGTTTATAAGAAAAAGAAAACAAAATAAAAGTCAAAGACTATATCAGATTTTTTAAGTGAAGATTAATTCTTATTTTAAAATATCTGAATAGTCTTTTTTAAAAACAAAAAAATCAAAACAAAAAGAATGAAAAAATGTTTTTTATTTAATTTTTAAGTAATTATTTTGATAAAAAAACAAAAAAGATTGAAAAAGTGTTTTTTTCTATATTTTGGTAGTTCTCTTATTTAAGTCTATATTTTATAATTTAACTGCGAGGGTTGTAAAACGCTTTCATTATTTTTACGTTTTTGTAAAAATGCTTTACAACACTTAAAAAATATAAGGAGGATCGAGGTAACTCGAAAAAGTGAAAATGAAAAAAGTGAAAAAATTATTTATCGCGCTTCTAACTTTAATTGTCGCTTTTACGTTTGTGGTATTACCATTAAATATCGCACATGCGAGTGAAGTAGAAGTAGTTAACCCATTAGCGAAATATGAATTTTTAGACGCTTCAAATCCTGGTAAGGATTCAATGGGTAATTATAATTTAGAATTAAAAGATGCTGATGGTGTGGCAGAAGGTACTGGTGTAGTAAGCGCTAGCGAAGGTGTTGCTACATTTAATGGTACTGCTGGTTTACGTGCTTCATCAAATGAAAATGATATTTCAGAAGTATTAAAATCATTCACATTAGCATTTGATATTAAAGCATCAACTGCTCATGGTGGTTGGGCTGAA
>JBGVOE010000120.1:0-4661 GCA_045126355.1 Anaeroplasmataceae bacterium
AAAATAGGGGGATTGACTATATAGTAGTTGAAAAAGATACTATAGCTAGTAAAACTAGTAAGGATACAACTGCTTTTTTATCTATTTTTCATGATATTTTATATCAAGATTTAATAAAATCAAAAGGATTAGATAAAGCTAAAGATTATTATAAATTTAATCAAGATGCTATAGAATCATATTATAAATTATCATTACAATATGATTTTGATTTTAAAAGGTGTAGTTCAATTATTTATACTAATAAAGATGTAGATAAAATATATAAAGAAAAAGAAACATTAGATAAAATAGGTGTGAGTAGTGAATTTATAGATAAATTGCCTATTAATTTACCATTTACATTAGGCTTAAAAGTAGAAAATCAAGCTACAATTAATCCAGTTAAATTAATTTTTCAATTATCCAAAGAATTAAATATATTTGAAAATACTTGTATTCATAAAATTAAAAATTCTATTGCTTATACTACAAATGGACAAAGAATTATTTTTAATAAAGTAATTATGGCTACTAAATATCCAATTAAAAATATATCTGGATTATACTTTATGAAATTAATTCAAAAAAAATCATATGTTGCTTCAATTAATTATCCTGAAATTGAAAACACTTATACTTGTATAGATGATAATGGCTTTTATTTTAGAAGTTATAATGATAATTTAATTATTGGTGGATTTGATAGTAGCTTAAATAAAATGTGTATGTGTGATTTTAAAAATCAAATTAATAAATATTTTAAAGATTACAAAATTAATTACATTTGGAGTGGACAAGATTGTTATAGTTTAGATGGAATACCTTATATTGGTGAATATAGTATGTTTAATACTAATATATATGTAGCTACGGGATTTAATTTATGGGGTTATACTTGGGCAATGGCTTCTAGTATTATAATTGCAGATTTAATAGAAAATAAAGTTAGTAGTAATTTATTTTATCCTTCAAGAAGTATATTAAAAAAACAATTATTAACTAATATAGTTAATTCATTAAAAAATATTTTTAAATTTAAAAAACCTAAATGTCCTCATATGAAATCAGTTTTACATTATGATAATGATGAAAATATATATCAATGTATAACTCATGGATCTAAATTTAATAGTGATGGAAAAGTTATTGAAGGGCCATCTAAAAAAGATATAGAAATAAAAAAATGATGTGTAAAACATCAGGTTCTAAATTTTTTTGTGGGGTCAAAAAATAACAAAAGCAAAACGTGGGGAAATCAGCCCCACGTTTTTTCGTAGATTTAGGTGTACCTCTTATCTTATAATTAAGTTGCCAAACAAAACCAAAAAGAAAGGAGAGGTACATATTAATAATACAATAAATTATTTAGGTTTTGAAGAAGATATGTTTGAAGAATTTCAAATTGAGGAAGATATTAAAGAAATTACAGCTTACGCGAAATTAAAACGACTTCCAAATCAAACATGTATTCACTGTAAATCTAAAAATATAAAAATAAAAGATTATAAAATTAAAACGATAAACCATAAACATTTCACAGGCAAGCAATGCTTCATAAAATATAAACAAAGAAGATATATTTGTGTTGAGTGTAAGAAATCATTTTATGAACATAATCCATTTTCTTTTTCCAATGAATCAGTATCAGCTGAAACAGTATTGTATATTTTAGATGAACTCAAAACTACTCAATCATTTAAATCGGTAGCTTTGAAGGCTGGTCTTAGTCAAAAGAAGGTAGTTCAAATTTTTGATAAATACATAGACATTCCAAGAGAACCAATCCCCAAAATATTAGGGATAGATGAATTCCATTATAAATCTACAGGAGATGAAAAGTATGCTTGTATTCTCATCAACAACACTCCGGAAAACCCAACAATTGTCGATATAATAAAAGATAGAAAAATAGACACTTTATCATATTATTTTCAATATATTGATAGAAAAGAACGAGAAAATGTGATAAAGTCAAGATATTTTGTACCAGTTTGGTCAAGAAATTATGTACCACTATTCTATTAGATATTCACTAATATCTTTTAATCTATATGATGGTCCATTTATAGTTACTAAATTAGAGTGATGTAATAATCTATCTAAAGTAGCGTCTAATGATGTTTTAGAATTTTTGAATATAGTATTCCATTGAGATATATTATAATTCGTAGTAATTATCGTAGAATGTTTCTCATATCTCATTTGTAATAATTGAAATAGATCATTTGCTTCATCTTCCTCTAGCACATCATGACCCAATTCGTCTATAATAAGAAGTGAGTAAGAATAAAAATGTTTTAGTCTGCGTTCTAAGGTATTTTCATTTCTTGCTCTTTTTAATTGCCATATAAGTTCCTTACAAGTAATGAAATAAGTAGATTTACTATTCCTTGTTGCTTCAAGTCCTATTGAAGTTGCTAAATGCGTTTTACCTGTACCAGGAGTACCAATAAACAATATATTCTCATTATTAGTCATAAATCTAAGCGTACAAAAGTCTTTTATTTGTGCTTTATTAATTGATGGTTGAAACGAAAAATCAAAATCATTTAATGTCTTAATAAAAGGAAAGTGTGATACCTTAATACCTGCTGCATAAACTTTATCCTTTTTAACCTTTATTTGATTATCAACCATTATATTTAAAGCTTCATAGAAGTTAATATCTTTATTATTTATTTGTTCGATAATATTTGGCAAGATAGCTGAAAAGCCATCTAAAGATATACTATTTAATTTTTCAATTAATAAATTATAATTGTCCATTCACTATATCTCCTGTCTTTATATTTCCTACACCAGATAATAGTGATAGATTATTTGCTATTCTCTTTTTAAATTCATCTTCAGATTCACCTTTAAATGAACAAATACTATATAATCCTTCACTATAATGAATACCACTATTATAGATTGGATAATTAGCTAATTTATTTAATTTCTTGTCATAGAATGTTAATACATTATTTGAATTATCTAATAATACTGTTGAATTTATATATTCTTTAGGCATTCCATATTTTGCTCCCCCATATTGAACTAAACATGCGTTATTCACCTTTACCTCAATAAAATCACTATGATATTTAATTAAAATATCTCTATTTGGTAGTGGATTCAATTGTTTCTTTTCTAATTCAAATAAAACCATTGGAGCTAGCTTAGTTTCACTATTCTTTTGATAATTAGACTGATTTAAGATTTCTTCAACACCTTTGAATAAATCCTCAGTATTATTGAATTTATAATCATATGCGTTAAGCCAATTTTGATATTTATTAGATACCTCAACCTTGCCTTTAGTATAAGGATGTCTTACCTTACATAATTCAAGTTTAACTCCTAAATCTTTCATAAACTGTATTACAGTTGGATGTATTGTTTTCTTATTGCCATTTACGTTTACTATTGCACTCATATTATCAGTTAATACCCTATTAACTGTACCACCAATTATTATAAATGTTTCAATTAAACATTTTCTAAAAGTTGCTTCTGTAAGTGATAAAACAACTTTGAAGATATGCCTTCTTGAATATCCTAATGTTGCACTCCATAGACTAAATTGAATAAGTGTTCCATCAGCTAAATGTAGTTTTAAACCTTCAACCCAATCAAATTGTAATTGATCTCCTGCAGGCGTCTCAAATCTGTATTTAGCTATTTTTTCTTTTGATTCTTTTCTGACATTTGAAAAATGCTTTTCAACGTATTGCTTAAAATTAGAATATGAACCGATTTCATCATATGATGAAATGTTTAACAAATACATATAGGTTCCTTTAATAGAAGGATCTACCTTTAACTGATTTTCTATTATTTCATAGTATTTTAATAAACCACATTCTCTAAGTTTTCTTTCTGTAGGTGCTTTAATAGCTTTAATATGTCTATCTATAGTATGTCTATCAACACCATACTTTAAAGCTAAAGCACTCTTATTTATTTCTTTATGCTTCAAAATTAATCCTCCAAGTTCATTGTCAAGTTTTGTTAGAATCACTACAATCACCTCAAGTAGTGATTATACCATGTGGTACATTTTATCTTGACTTAATTGGTACAATTTATTTTGACACATTCAAAAAATAATAATTTGTGTAATTATTTTTTATTTTTTTTAAAAAAAACAAAATAAAAAGAGATGTTTCCATCTCTTTCTATTATATCAGTTAAATGGTGGCCCAAGCCGGGATTGAACCGGCGACACAAGGATTTTCAGTCCTCCGCTCTACCAGCTGAGCTACCGGGCCTTTTAAAAAAAATGGCGATCCAGAAGGGACTCGAACCCTCGATCTCCTCCGTGACAGGGAGGCATGTTAACCACTACACCACTGGACCGTTTATTAATTTGGTTGCGGGGGGAAGATTTGAACTTCCGACCTCCGGGTTATGAGCCCGACGAGCTACCACTGCTCTACCCCGCGATATAGATGAGCAGGTATATAATGGCGGAGGAAGAGGGATTCGAACCCCCGCACCAGTTTCCCGATCTACCGGTTTTCAAGACCGGACCCTTCAACCACTTGGGTATTCCTCCAACAATTATGGTGGACCCTGTAGGACTTGAACCCACAACCGACCGGTTATGAGCCGGGAGCTCTAACCATTGAGCTAAGGGTCCATCATTGGTAGCGGCGGGGGGACTTGAACCCTCGACCTACCGGGTATGAACCGGT
>JBGVOE010000121.1:0-16004 GCA_045126355.1 Anaeroplasmataceae bacterium
CCAAAATTATATCTACTATACGGTTATTAACAATTATTGAAGAGCCGTATGCCTTAATTGGGCACGTACGGTTCTGTGAGGGGCCGGTAGATAAATACCAGATAAAAGAGGTGAAAGTCGAGCCCGGTCTACTCGACATTAGTATGAGAGGTTTATATATACATATTCCTTTTTGTAATAGATTATGTAGTTTCTGTGATTTTCCTAAAAGAATTAATCAAAAAGAGGAAGTAATTGATTTATACTTAAATAAATTAATAAAAGAAATTAACGAATTAGAAGAAGTTGATATCAATACGATTTATATTGGTGGAGGAACTCCTAATTCTCTTTCTTTAGCACAACTTGAATCATTACTTATTGCTATTAATAAAAAAGAATTTAAAGACATTTATGAATATAGTATAGAAACTAATTATGATTTAATTACCGAAGAACAAGTAAAATTATTTAAAAAATATAATATTAATCGTGTATCAATTGGCGTTCAAACACTTAATAAAGATACTGCAGATAAAGTTAATAGATATTGTAATTATGAAGAGTTAAAATATAAAATATCATTATTAAAAGAAAATGGTATATATAATATTAACTTAGATTTTATATTTGGATTACCAAATGAAACAATTTCTGATATCAAATATAATTTAAAATGTATAAGTGAATTAGATGTTAAACATATATCTTATTATTCATTAATTATTGAGGATAAGACTGTTTTAACTCATAAACTAAATAATAATATGATATCTTTACCAGAAAAAGATGAAACAGAAGAAATGTATTATTTAATTATAGATGAACTGAAAAAACAAGGTTTCAAACATTATGAAATCAGTAATTTTAGCAAAGAAGGTTATGAATCTAAACATAATCTAATCTATTGGAATTTAGATGAATATATTGGATTAGGACTTTCTGCAGCGTCATATTATAAAGGAGAAAGAACATATAATTCAAAATTAATGCTAAATTATATGTTAAATAATGATATAATTAAAGAAGAAATCAGTATCGATTTAACTAAAGGAGAATACTTTTGGTTAGGTCTAAGAAAAATAGATGGAGTATCTATTAATAACTATATTAAGAAATTTAATAGTAATCCATTTGATGATTTTCAAATAGAAGAATTAATAAATAAAAAGCTTTTAATTATAGAAAATGATATGATAAAATTAACTAAAACAGGTTTAGATTTTGGAAATTATGTATTTAGTTATTTTGTATAAAAAGGAGTGAGTGTTTTGCCTAGAGAAAGTAGTCCATACAAACAAGTCTTAAACAAAGATAAAGAACCTCACTTTTATGAAATAAAAGAATTTGTAATGTATTTAACTGGTGTAAAAATGTTAAGTAAAAACACCGCATCTAGTTATGAAACAGACCTTAATAAATATTCTGAATATTTAACAAAATATCGTAATATATATGATGTATGTGATATTACTAAAGATGATGTTGAAGCGTACTTAGTAATGTTAAAGAAAAATGGTTTTACTGCTTCAAGTATTGCTAGAAAATTAACTTCAATAAAAAAATTTCATGCCTATTGTGTAAATGAATATCGAGAAATTACAGTTGATCCTGCAAAATTAATTTCATCAAGTAAGAAAGAAATTCATTTACCTGAGGTATTAAGTATTGAAGAAATCGAGATGTTAATAGAAGCTATTGATACATCAACAGATGTTGGTATAAGAAACAAAGCAATTATTGAAACACTATATTGTACAGGCATGCGTATTAGTGAATTAACTGAGTTAAAATTATCACAAATTCAGTTAAATCGAAAATACTTAATTGCATATGGAAAAGGGAAAAAAGAACGTATTTGTCAATTAGGAGATGAAGCAATATTAGCTTTAAGAAAATATATCTCAGAAGTTAGAATTAAAATGGTTCATGTTCCAACTGATTTATGTTTTGTTAATAATCAAGGAAAACATTTAAGTAGAAATTATTTATTTAGATATATTAAAGAATTAGCTATAAAAGCTGGTATAACAAAGGAAATTAGTCCTCATACACTTCGCCATTCATTTGCGACTCATCTACTTCAAAACGATGTTTCGCTAAGAGTAGTACAAGAAATGTTAGGACATGAAAATATTTCAACAACACAAATATATACTCATATTGAGAATGAGCATTTAAAACAAGTATATATGAAAGCTCATCCACTGAGCGAAAAAAAGGAGAATGAATAAATGTATAAAAGAATATTTACAATCGTAATCGATTCTGTAGGTTGTGGTGAAGCACCAAAATCTTATTTATATGGAGATAAAAATGTTAACACAATCGGTAATTTAGCACGCGCTGTAGGCGGAATAAACATGCCTACAATGCAAAAAATGGGATTAGGAAATATCACAGATATTATGGGTGTAGAACCAACAAATAATCCAATCGCATCATTTGGTAAAATGGACGAATTATCTAATGGTAAAGATACTATGACAGGTCACTGGGAAATTATGGGATTAAAAGTTAAAACTCCATTCTTAACATTCTCAGAACACGGATTCCCACAAGAATTAGTAGACGAATTAGAAAAGCAAACAGGTTACAAAATGATCGGTAATAAGAGCGCAAGCGGTACAGCAATCTTAGATGAATTAGGCGAAGAACATATGAGGACAAAAGCCTTAATTTTATATACATCAGCTGACTCAGTATTACAATTAGCCGCTCATGAAGAAACATTTGGTGTAGAGGAATTATATCGTTGTTGTAAAATTGCTAGAGAAATTACTATGAAACCTGAATGGATGGTTGGTAGAGTTATCGCTAGAACATTTATTGGTAATCCTACTGATGGTTATACAAGAACACCAAATCGTCATGACTATGCCCTAGCTCCATTTGGTAAAACAGTATTAAATACACTAAAAGATAATGATTTAAGCGTTATTGGAATTGGTAAAATTAGTGATATTTATAATGGTAGTGGTATTACTGAATCACACCGTAATTTATCAAATCATCATGGAATGGAACAAATTATTAACTTTGCTGAAAAAGACTTTACAGGCTTATGTTTCTTAAATTTAGTTGATTTTGATGCTGCATATGGTCATCGTAGAGACCCACAAGGTTACGCAAAATGTTTAGAAGAATTCGATGTTCAATTAGCAGAATTTTTAGAAAAAATCACAGAAGAAGATTTAGTAATTATTACAGCTGACCATGGAAATGATCCTACAGCTCCTGGAAGTGACCATACACGTGAATATGTACCACTAGTTGTTTACCGTAAAAATGGTAAAAACATCAATTTAGGAACTAGAACATCATTTGCTGATATCGGTGCAACAATTGCTGAAAACTTCAATTTAGAAATGCCTGAAATCGGTAAATCATTCTTAAATGAAATCTAATATTAAATGATACTCAATTAGAAATAATTGGGTATTTTTTTTAGTTTTAAACGAATAAAATAATGATTTGTATGACATCTATAGTAAGGCGGTAAAAATGATATTTCAAAACCTATCTAGTATTAATAACTAGATATAATTATATCGTTAAATATTTAAAACAATATTTAAAATTACATCAATTTTGAAATGAAAAAATAGATATTATTACACAAATTAAAATATCGATAATTATATATATAATACGCATAAAAACATAAAAAAAGCGTATTTATTTTAACAAATCGAGATGGATAAATACCCATAAAAACATATTTCGATTGCTTAAAATTTTGCGTTTTTTTTACAAAAATCTAATAAAAAAATATTTGAATTCATATCTAGTTTAAAATAACTGATTTAATTTAATTAAATACCAAGTGTAGTAATAATTAAAAATAGATACTTATTGAAATGGATACAAGATTTTGCAATAGTATTCAAATATACATTCAGATATATTTATTTACTATTTATAAATATACATGATTATAAATCACTAGCATTTATACTGAATTATATGTAAAAATAATGAATTTAAATGACGAATCGAGATGGGTAAATACCCATAAAAACATATTTCGATTGCTTAAAATTTTATGGTATTAAAGCTTGTACTACAAGAGAAAAATATTTCAAAAGGCATCTAGTTTTAAATACTAGATTAAATATAGTTATTAAGCATTTAAACTCGTTAAAATAATTACATTCAATTTGAAATTTAATTTAACAACATTAGTAGTAAGAATATTTGGATTTAAAATAAATAGAACATTTGACGAATTTAAAAGATTAAAAATCGAATATATAAAAAGAGAATGATTTACAATTATGATTAATTAAAATCAATACAAATTTAAAAATTATTAATTAATATAGAAGAAATAAAAGTATGTAATTCTTATTTGGATTAATATCAATTCCTAGAAAAACTGAACTATTCAAATCAATAAATTAGCTAACATTTTTAAATATAACTATAACTGTTTTTAAAGAACTTTTAAATTATAAAAGCAAGTTAATTCTGAAATGATGATTAGTTCTTAAGTGTAAAAAATGAATTTAAAGTTAGATTCATATTTTAAAACAGCAAATCAATAATCACAAAATGAACAATACCAATACTTAATTATTTAGAATTCATTGTATTAAAAATATCTGAATTAATAGGATCAAACAAGTATTCATTTGATTTCAAATCTTAAAATTCATATGATTAAAACTTGTTAAAGACTTAACAAAAATCATCATTTTTATATTCGATAGCAAATCAATTGAGTTAGATTATTATATTAAATCTGTTGTTTCGATTGCTAAAAAATCACAAGTAGGAATTTAAAAATGAGTTTAAAAAATCATGTTTTATGTGAGTATTTTTTTAGAAAATGAGATAGGTAATTGTATTAAAAATAAGATTTCGATTGCTTAAAATTTTCTCTATTTTTATAAATCATACAAGGGCCAAACAGCATATAAACAGTTTGAAAATATTTCAAAAACTATCTAGTATTAAAAACTAGATTAAATATTCTAGAAGTATAAATACACAAATAAATAAAACTAGATACCTCTTAAAAAGTGATTTTTTTCTCATTAGAGAGTGGTTGATCCAGAGTAAGGTTCAAAGACATTTTGAGCCTTTTTTATTCGGTTTTTTTAAGCAATTGGGATGAACAATTATCCATAAAAAAGGATTTCGATTGCTTAAAATTTAGCTAGATTTTAAGAGCTTGAAATGGATTTTAGATAGGGTTCAGTTAATTCGACTTGTTAAAATCTGTTTAGATAAAACTATGATTTAATCGATTAATTTTTACAGCATTTTAAGAATCGTTTTATTATTTTTATCTGAATTATTAATTATAAACAAAAATCTATGAAAAAGCGAAAAATAGGGGTCGAAAAAGGATGGTAGTTGAGATGTAATTAGAGTTTTGGACAAAAATGAGTTTTCCACTAACCCACATATTTAGGAAAAACACGCACCGTTGCTTTATTTTTCGTTGGTTAACATAATATACATTATAGGAACAAATAAACGTTTTACAAAATGGTCTTTTTCGTTTTCAAATATAAATTAAAAACTTATCTTTATATCAATTAATGATGTTTTTAGCTAAGAAAATGTTAATTAAACATACTCATTGAATATGTTTTATATAGTTTAGGATATAAGGTGTTTTTTTATGACAAAATGAAACTATTTCCAACGGTTAATTGCCCATTCCACTCTCTTAAAGGCCTCTACTTCTTCTAACTAGGGCAAATGGATGGTAGAAAAATAAAAAAATGACCTGAAATAAATTCAGATCATTCAAATACTCTTTTTACTATATTCAGTTTGTATTTTGAAGCTAATTCTCTAGCGAGATTAAATGCTTCATCGTTTAGTTCACTTGGTTTGTGACAATCACTGTTTACTATTACTTTTGCATTTGTTGTTTCAACGATTTTCCAAAATCGATCGTTTGGAACTCGATACTTCGGATTACCCAATTCGTCAAAATAACGATTGCTTCTGATTCCTCCAGCATTGAACTCTAATAGACAATCATTTCTTATTGCTGCCTCACAAATCCTTTTTACACACACTTCACCAAACGAATCGAGTTCTACATATCCATGCATAAATAAATCTGGATGCGCCAAAATTTTAAAGAGTTTTGTATCAAGTGCTCTTACTACAAAGTTTGTGTATCTTTCTAATTTCTCATGAGTATTTACAGTATACACACTATAAGGATGTAAAACTTTTTCTCCCTCATAATAGTGAGGTCCTAAAATTAAGTAATCTAAATCTTCTAATAATTTTTTATAAAAGTCTTCATCACCATAAACATATTCAATTTCTAAAGCTTTATAGATTTTTATTTTGTCTTTGTATTTATCTATTGCTAGATTTAATTCTTTTAAGTAAACATTGTAAAACTGATTAATGCTCATTCTCGCAAAAGCATCTGCGTTTATAGGTCCATGATCACTAATACCAATTTCACTAAAATTATTTTTAATTGCTTCTTCTATATAATCAAACGAGTCGCCTTCTGCATGCATACAAAGATAGTGATGGGTATGATAATTATTCTTCATCGTTATCAATTCCAAAAATATCTAATTGAGTATAAGGATTGAAACGTTCTGGAGTTTGAGTTACTCTCATCCATTTCGCACTTCTTCCTGTTCCAAGTGGTGAAATCTTTCCTTCATCTCTTAATCTTTGTAATGTTCTATTAATAGTTGAATCACTTACATATGGGTGTTTCGCTCTTATATCGTCTTTTGTAAAGATTTGTGGAACACGATAAATTGTATTTTCAATATTATCGCTTTTGTTTAATTTACTATCATATTCATAATCACGAATTAATTTTTCTAATTTTTCATAATTTTCTAATAAATGATTAATAATAAATTCAGTTAAAGGTTCTGTATGAGCAAACCCTGAAGCCCAATTATAATTAGCCGCTATAACATGTTGATTGAATTCTTGATAATTATTATAAATAAACTCGAAGAAACTTTCGTACATATTGATATCAAAACATTCTCTAAATAATAATACATAAATTAATAATAAACCAGTTATTTCAGTATCATTTTTAAATGGTTTAATATTTATAAAATCAATATAGAAATTAACTACTAATGATACTATTTCATATTGATTAGTAGATAATAGGTCTGTATATAAATCTAAGATTTGTTTAACATCTTCTCTTTTACTAATGTTTTTATATTCTGTTAATAAATTTTGTTGATATGAAACCTTACTAGTTTCAAATTTAACTTGTTTAACATCTTTATATAATCTAGAAGCAAGTGATAATACACCATTTGGAATTAATTCAAAATCATGGGCACTTTCTACACTTATTTCTAAAATCTTTTTAATATTAGCTACTATCTTTTCATCATTTGTTTTAGGAGCTGAGTTCTTATTTATTAATAATCTTAGTCTATTTTCAGTAATATTTAAATTTAAAAGTTTTGTAATAAAGAATGTATCTTTAGCTATTGTTTGTTTTGCGATATATACTCTATCAGCTTTTAAGATATTATGATAGTAAAATTCTTTACCTTTATATTGATATAATTTAATTAATTTCATTACCTCATCATTACGGTAATTTATTCTTTTTATATTTGCTAATGCGTTCATCTTTCTCACCGAAAGTTATTTTATCATAAATTTCCAACTAATCATAGTCATTTTTTTAAATATGAATATATTTTTTTCTATTTTTATTTATTAATTATTATCTAAACTTATTCAATGATAATATTTACTTCCTTTTTTCAATCTTCTTCTTAACTTCAGCTATTACTACTGTTAAAATTGATATTCCTATAGCTATAAAAAGTAAATTTAAAGGTAGTGGTTTTAATTTAAATAATGTATTAACTTTATCAATATATACTACCATGATTTGTAAAATCATTCCAATTACAAATGATAAATTAAGAAATTTGTTTTTAAACGTGTTTTTATTAAAAATAGTATAATCACTACTACAATTATAAGAATGTAGTAATTGAGCCGTTGAAATCGTTATAAAGGCCATTGTCGTTGCGTATATAGAATTAATTCTTAAACCAATTAAATACGATATAACAGTTAATAATCCAATTACAATTCCCATAAAGAAAATATCAATAGTTAACTTCTTATCAAAAAAACTTTCTTCTTTTTTTCTAGGAGCCTTCTTCATCAAATCATTACTAGGATTCATAACTCCTAAACCAAAAGCTGGAAGTGAATCTGTAATAATATTAATCCATAATAAGTGAATCGCTAGTAAAGGTATTCCTAAATCAATTTTAGTAATTAATGATGTTAAAGTTATTATTAAAATTGTTAAAACTTCACCAATATTACTTGATAACAAATATTTACAACAACGCTTTATATTTTCATATATACCTCTTCCGTTTTTTATCGCTTTTATAATCGTATTATAATTAGAATCAACTAATATTATATCAGCACAATCTTTACTTATTTCAGCGCCACTTCCCATCGCACAACCTATATCAGCTACTTTAAGAGCAGGAGCGTCATTTATTCCATCACCTGTCATAGCTACAACCATTCCTTTTCTTTGCCAGGCCTCAACAATTCTTACTTTATCAATCGGTTCTACTCTTGCATATACATTATATTTTTCAATAACTTTATCTAATTCAATATCGCTTAATTTATCTAATTCTTCTTTACTCATCACTTCGTTAATTGATTTTATTATATTTAATTTTTCTGCTACAAATGCTGCAGTTTTTTTATGATCTCCTGTAATCATGATTGTTCTTACACCTGCGGTATTAGCGCTCACAATTGTTTGAATTACATCTTTTCTTACTAAATCTTGCATTCCAATTAAACAAATAACTTCATCTACTGTAGCTAATGCTATTACTCGATTGCCTTCATTCATCATGTAGTTAAATGCTTCATATATTTCGTTTTTAGGCTTGTTTTTTACCATTGTGACTACTTTATCGAATGCACCTTTATAAATCAATTTTTCGCCAAATTTATAAGTGAATAAGACGCTCATATATTTATCTGTAGAATTAAATGGTTTAACCTTATTTATTTGGTAATTTGGAATAGGATTATTTAAATTTAGAAGCATTTCGATAATTGCTTTATCAATTGGGTCTGATAAGTCTTCATCATTAATTTTTACACTTATATATAAATAGTCTAATAATGTTTTACTTAAATTATTAAATTCAGTACTTCTAAATAATTTATTTTCATAAACCATTACTATTTTTTGCTTATTTTCAGTTAATGTACCAGTCTTATCAGTACAAACAATATTTGAACATCCTAAAGTTTCAACACTAGCTAGTTTTTTTACAATTGCATTTTCCTTTGCCATCTTCCCAACACCTATTGCAAGGCAAACTGTAACTACAGTAGCAAGTCCTTCTGGTATAGCAGCTACAGCAAGTGATACAGCGGATTTAAAGGCTTCGATTAAACTGATTTTTAACGCTAATTCAATAAAGAATACGATTATACAAATAAAAATGGCAAATAAGCCAATTATTTTAGCGATTTGAGCTAATTTGATTTCTAAAGGTGTTAATTCTTCTTTTGCTTTTATAATTTCATTAGCTATTTCTCCTACCTTACTTTTCATTCCAATTTTCTTAACAATAGCAATTCCATTACCGTTTGTTATATAAGTACCAGAATATATTAAATCATTAATCTTCTTTTCAATAGGGATACTTTCACCAGTTAAAATAGACTCATCAATACACAAATCATAGGCTTTTAGAATTTGCATATCACAATCAATCATTTCCCCTTTTTTTAATATAACAATATCATCAATTGTTAAATAAGAAGGGTCAATATCAATTTCTTTTTCGCCTCTTATAACCTTCACTTTATGATTAGATAGTTTTTTTAATCCATCTAATGTTTTATAAGCTTTTATTTCTTGGACTGCCCCAATAGTAGCGTTTATAAATAAAATTAAAATTATAATTAATGTTTCAAATAATGAATCTCTATCAACTATTAAATTTATTAATGCAGCAATAATTAGTATAATTACTAACCAATCATTAAATTCATTTATAAACACAATAAAAAAATTAGGTCTATTATGTTTTTTTAATTCGTTTAACCCATATAATTTTTGATTTTGTTTAACTTCTAAATCATTTAAACCCTTATATTTATTCAATCTTAACACCTCAAAAAATTATATGAAAAATAAAGAAAAAAAGACTTCAGCATTAAAACTAAAGTCTATAAGTTTTTATCCACCGTTTTCATTACCAATATAAATTTCGTCTGCTTCATATTTGAATTTTACATAAAAATCATATATTCCGCCCTTATTACATTTTACTCCATAATTAGGACTAGATGAGAAATTAGCATATTGACCATATTTAGAAAGATTATCTTCATTCCATTCTACGTTATTTATTAAATCGACTAATATAATAACATCACCTGCTTCTAATTTAACATTATCTGCAAAATGTTGAGCAAATCCTTCAAATTCATCAACAGGTTTTAATTTAACAATTCTAACTAACCCATCCTTACTAGTAATTTTAAGTGCATAATTAGCATTAAAATCTTCTTCCGCACTTCCTTGACTTATTTTACCTGTTTTAAAGACAGCTACTCCTCTACTCTCTAATGTTAGATTACAACCATCACTACTCGCTCCATTAATACTAAATTCAATATCTAAATCACCATTTGGACATAAATCTTTAATCTCTAATTTTTTCTCACTATAGTTAAATGCAACATATACTACTTCATTTTTATATCTAAAACTAATAATACTTCCTTGATTTGCATAATCAGAATGCATTTGCATCTCACCTAAAGAAATAATAGGATTTTTTGTTCGATAATTGATCAATTCCTTATACGCATTATAAATTGAATTTTTATCCATTATTTGTTCTTCTACAACTGGATTTGTCTCATTATAATTAGGCCAATCATTTTTCATATTGTTAGCTAAAATAGAACCATCTTCTAATATAGTTGTAAATACGCTCTCTAAAGTAATTGAAGAATTTTTAAAATTCATCGGTAATCTAATTTGTGAATCTAAAATCTTTTTATTAGTTGTAGTTTTATTTTCACCATACATTCCAACTTCATCACCATAGTAGATAAATGGAATTCCGCTACGCAAAGTTATCATAGCAGCATATAATTTTAACGCTTTTAATTCTTCTTGTGCACTTAATGTATGATTACCACTACTATCCTTATACGAATCATAAATATATGAGCGTGCTCTCGTAACATCATGATTTCCACTCATAAAAGTTGGAATCCAGTTAGGATTAAGATCGATTAATTCATTAGTATTTCCAACAATAGTATCATCAAAATAGACTCTTCCATCATTACCGCCCCAGGCATTTTTTGTAGTAACTGCACCTAATCCTTTTTGCCATGAATCAAAGTCAAATTCCGCATCAAAAACTTCCGCATACATTTTCACTTCATTTTGTCCCGAAAAATTTTCTCCTAATAAATAAACGTCAGGATTAATTTCTTTTAAATGGTTTCCTAATTCTTTGAAAAACTTATTATTTAATTTAACAGAATCTTCACTTGATGATATTTCATTTGGATCAAATAGATGTTTTACCGCATCAAATCTAAACCCATCTGCTCCTATTCCCATCCAAAAATCAAATACCTTATAAATCGCTTCTTGTAATTTTTTACTTTGGTAATTTAAATCAGGCATTGCTTGTCCAAATGCAGCAAAATAAGTTTTATTTGTATCTTTATCAGTATAAAATCTTGCAGTATTACCCATTGAACTAGTAGTGCCATAAGAAATATTAGGATTTTTTTCTTGATAATACTGACTATATTCTCTATCGCCTTCCAAGTATTTTAAAAACCATTCATGATTGTCTGATGTATGATTGATTGGCATATCTAATATAATTTTCAGATCCATACTATGAGCTTTATCTACTAAAGATAAATAGTCATCAATACTTCCAATTTTAGAGTCAATTTTATAAAATGAAGTAATATCATAGGCATGATATGACTCACTTTCCATAATTGGACTTAACCAAATGATATCACAGCCTAAATTTTTGATATAATCAAGTTTTTCTTCTAAACCAGCTAAATCTCCATAGCCATCCTTATTATGGTCAAAAAAAGAATATATTAAGACCTGATAAGCATTGTGAGGCTTATCTTTATCTACACCAATGCTTTTAATGTTTTTATATAAGTTTTCTTTTGTATAAACAGCACTACATTTACTGCATATAGAAACTTCTTTTACTTCATTTACCATTAGAATATGTTCTTCAATATCTTTTTTATCGCCACATTCACATTCTAACCAATGATTTTCTTTATCAAAATTAGCTACATATTGATGTATATGTTCTTCTGAAACAGTAGTTTTATCTTCTTTGGTAGCTTCATCGCTACAAGCATTTACAACAAAAATATTAAATAAAAGTATTAATAAAAGTATAATTTTTTTCATTTTAAAACACCTCTACTTCATAATATATTGTAATATATTACTTACTTTTTAGCAAATTTAAAAACGAATCTCTATAAATAGAAATCCGTTTTTTAAAATTATTTATTTCTTATAAAAGGAAGAACCACCGATAAACTCTCTTAAAATTGAGTTACATGGAATCCAATCATCCTCGATATCTTTAAAATACTTTAAGAATTTAATTAAACGATTAGCTTGTATATAATAAGGACTTTCGCTATCAATTTCTTCAAGCATTGGTAAAGCATATTTTTTCATAACGCATAATTCATATGTTAGTTCAGAATTAAAGACGAAATTAACGCCTTCTTGATTATCATAAATCCATCTAAATTCACCACGTCTTACACTAGGCCACATTGATAATGTCTCCTCAGCTTTACTATTACGGAATTTTTTATCTCTAACCATTCTTCTAAGTAGTCTAATATCAGTTATACTAATTGGATTATGATCATCTAGATGTAATTGAGCTTGAGGTGCAATATAAATTTTATATTTTTGATGTGATGTAATTGATGGTGTTAAATCATCATTTAAAGCATGAATTCCTTCAATTAAAATTGGACATTTTTCATCAATTTGAACAGTTTTACCCCACTCACGTTTACCAGTTTGAAAGTTAAAGATAGGTAAAGTTACTTCTTCACCATTAATTAAGGCAAACATTTGTTCATTAAATAAATCGATATCTAAAGCTTCTAAATGTTCTAAATCAGGTTTGCCTTCAGCATCTAGTGGAGCTTCATGTCTACCTTTATAATAGTCATCAATTGATATCATTAAAGGGGTAATTCCACGTGCCATTAATTCAATTCTTACTCGATTAGTAAATGTTGTTTTACCACTTGAAGATGGTCCTGCAATTGCAATTAGGCGAATTGAATCTATATTTGCTTTTATTTGATTACCTAATTCAGCTAACATTGCATTATGTTTTGTTTCACAAAGATTAATAAATTCTACTTCTTTTCCTTCTTCAATCATTTTATTCATTAAAGATACATAACTACCTTTAACAATATCACCCCAGTGATTAGCTTGACGAAGTGCTTTTGAAAATGTAGGCGCGTCTTTAAACTCAGGAATAATTCCTCCAACTTCAGCTCTTGGATATTGTAAAATAAGACCTTTATCATATAATCTTAATTTATATTCTTTAATATAACTTGTTCTTGGAACCATATAACCAAACATATAGTTCATATATCCATTACATTCATAAAAATGAACTGTATCTTCTGGTCTGTATTTTAAGATATTAGCTTTATCTAAATAACCTAAAGATTCATAAATTTTTAGTGCTTCATCCTTTTTCATTGTAATTCGTTTAATAGGATAATCCGCACCTATAATACGGTCAACTTCATCTTTAATGTTCTTTAATGTTTTAAAATTCATTGGTCCAACGTTTTTAACTTCAATGAAAAATGATCTAGAAATACTATAATTGATTACTACTTGAGCTTCTGGATAAATGTTTTTAACAGCCATTGTAATTAAATATCTAATTGAAGTACTATAAACATTCATTGCTTCAACATTTGTTAAATCTAAAAATTCAATATTACAATCTTTTTTAACTACATATGATAATTCTCTAATTCGATTATTTACTTTAGCGCAATAAGCTACTACTTTTAATTCATTAGCTAATTCTTCTAATGAAATTTCCCTATTTTTTTCTACTACTTTATTATTTACGTTTAATTTAATCATAAATTAACTCCTTTCAAACAGCTCTAATGAAACCGCTTTCTTTTTATAGGCTGTGTAATCATTATAACAAATTAATATGCTAAGTCAAATAAAATGATTCAGAAAATTTAATTTAAAAGCATCTTAGACATAATTCGATTTTATTAGACATAAATAATTTATTATTTATACAGTAAATAAACCTAAATATTTCAAGTTAAAAGGTTTTAAATTATCAGTATAATTCATTAATTAAATAAGCAATTACGATATTTAAATAAGATTATCTAATATTAAAAACTAGATAAGGTTTGAAAATATTTCAAAGTGCTAGTAATATATATTATTATGTTTAGTAATTATTATAATCTTAAAAATTAATAAATGTAAATTTATCATCTAGTATTAAAGACTAGATAGGTTTTGAAATATTTTTTAAAATAAAAATGAGCTGTTATTACTAACAACTCACTTATTATTATAATGATTTACTTTTAGCGTAGAAGGCAATTCCTACTGTATCTGGACCACAATGACTTCCCGCAGTAGGATTAACAACAACATATTGGATATTTAACTTATTATCATATAATTGTTGTAATTGAGAACCTAAATTCATCGCATTTTCTAATGAATCTGTATGTCCGATTATAATTCGGTGTGCTAATGGATCTAAAGCTAAAGCTTGGAAATAGTCAACTAATTTCTTAATAGCTTTCTTCTTTCCTTTTTCTTTACCAATATTCGTCATTGTTCCTTTTTCATCCATGTAAATAATTGGTTTAATACCGATTAAATCACCCATAAATCCTGTAAAATTACTTACTCTACCACTTCTAGCAAAGAATTTTAGTGTATCTGAGAAGAAATATGTAGCATATTTATCAATATTTTCATTACTCCAAGCTATTACTTCAGTTAAGCTTGAACCATTTTTAAATAAATCTAAGATATCTTTAACGATAATATTACTTAAAATTGTAATACCTCTAGTATCAATAGTATAAATAGTTTGATTTGGATATTCTTCTTTTAGTTCACTTATTGTTAAGTCCATCGCATTAAATGAGCCACTCATATTACGTGAGAAATGAATATATAAAATATTATTACCTTTTTTTAATTCTTCTTCAAAATAATAACGATAAACTTCAGTATTAATAGCACATGTTTTTGGTAAAACTCCACCTCTTAATAAATCATAAAATTCATGATAATTAAATTCAATAAAATCTTCATAAGGTTTGACTTCAACCTCATCAATTATATATGGCATACTTATTAATTTAATACCGTATTGTTGTGCTTCTTGTAATGTAATATCTGTATCTGTATCAGTAAATATAGTCAACATAAAAATAACCTCTACTTCTTTTTTTCATAATTTTATCATTTATGATAACTTAAAACAATTAAAAGAGACAATCTTCAACAAAAATTGATAAAAAAAAACAACTAAATAGTTGTTTAATTTATTTTCATAATTATTTAAAATCTCGTTTAAATAAAATATCATTACTAATTGTTTTATAGAATAATTCTTTTATTTCATTAATGTTTTTAGTTAAAGATAATACCCACATTAATTTTGTAACTACTGCTTCAGTTGTCATATCGTATGCTTCTAAAACATTTGGATTTTGTTTTAAAATATGACCAACTTGATAAATTGCAATATCACTACCTTCGTTAGGAACTTGTGTAGTCATTACTACTATTTTTCCTAACTTAGTATATTTATCAATAAGTTCATTAAAAGATTTATCTTCATATGTAGGAAGTCCTCCTACACCAAATGATTCAATAACTAAAGCATCATAAAGTTCTAACATAAATT
>JBGVOE010000122.1:0-2692 GCA_045126355.1 Anaeroplasmataceae bacterium
GTTAAAGAAAGATTATACAATTATTATTGTTACTCATAACATGCAACAAGCGACACGTGTTTCTGATTACACTGCATTCTTTATGTTAGGAGAAGTAATTGAATGTGATAAAACAATTGATTTATTCTCACAACCTAAAAACAAAAAAACAGAAGATTATATTACAGGAAGGTTTGGATAATATGAATTTATTAAAAGGAATAGAATATTTAGATAATTCAATGGTACATATGGCAGACCAAGTTGTTAATAACTTAAGCATTGCATTTGATGCTTATTTAAATTATCAAGATAAAGAATATATTGTTAATGATGACATTGTTGATAATTTAGAAAGAATGATTGAAGGTGAATGTCTTCATTTGTTATTGAAAGAAAGACCATTTGCTAGTGATTTAAGAAAAATCTCAGGTATATTAAAACTAATTTCTGATTTAGAAAGGCTTGGTGATCATGCTGAGGATGTCTTAGAATTTGCATTGAAATTAAAAAATACAGAAAAACATTCTAATGAGGAAGTAGATAAAATTGTCAATATTACATTGCAAATGGTAAAAGATTCAATCGAAGCTTATATTAAACAAGATATTAATTTAGCACAAAGTGTAATTGATAGAGATGATCTAATCGATAAAATGTATGATGAAATAATTGATAATATCATTAAGATGAATGAAAACGTTATTTGTACGCCTTCTTTTGCTGTTTATACAACACTTGTGGTAAAATATATAGAGAGAATAGCTGATCATGCAGTAAATATTGCTGAGTGGGTAATTTACATTATTAGCGGTTTTCATAAAGATAAAAAAATTATCTAGGAGGATAACCTATGAATTATTTGATTTATTCTGTTGAAGATGATAAGAATATTTCACACTTAATTAATGTTGCATTAACTAAACAAGGGTATGTGGTTGAATCTTTTTATGATGGAGAATCGTTTCTTAAAAGATTTAATGAACAAAAGCCAAATTTGATTTTGCTTGATATGATGCTTCCTAATATTCAAGGGGATGAAATATTAAAAGCAATAAGAGATAATGATGAAAATGACGATATTCAAATTATAATTGTGTCTGCTAATAGAATGGTTATGGATAAAGTGGATGGTTTAGATTTAGGGGCAGATGATTATATTGAAAAGCCATTTGATATATTAGAACTTATGTCTAGAGTTAATTCTAAAGCTAGAAGATTTTTCAAAAAACAAAGAATAGTTAGAGGAAATTTAATATTAGATATTAAAAAGCATGAATTCTATAAGGATAATGTGTTAATTGAACTTACAAATAAAGAATTTGAAGTTATCGAATTATTGATGAAGAAAAATGGCGAAGTTGTTTCTCGTGAAGAATTGTTTAATCATATTTGGGGAAATGATGTATTAGAATCAAGAACTATTGATATGCATATAAAATCTTTAAGACAAAAAATAAATGATACTGATGGAAGTGTTATTAAATCAGTATATGGAATAGGATATAAAATTGAATTATGAAACGAAAAATATTATGGATAGAAATAGTAAGTACAATATTAACTCTTTTAGCTTTATTTATTGTGTCTTCAATTTATGTTAATAATCAAAATTATAATACTGCTAAAGATGAATTAAATTCATATTCAAATGTTGCATGTGAAGTGTTTGATGGAGACAATTTTGAAGAATTAAAAAATGTAATAACTAAAGCTAGTAAAGATATACGAGTCACAGTAATCGACTCTACTGGAGAAGTTATTATTGACTCTTCATTAATTGAAGCTGATAACCATTTAGATAGAGAAGAATTACAAAAACTAGGAGAATGTGTTACAAGATATTCTTCTTCATTAGAATTAAATATGATGTATTTAGCCAAAATGGATGATGGATATTACATCCGTTTAGCACTTCCTGTAGAACCATTAAACAAATTTATTAATAATTATATTGGATTTGGCTTAATTACCTTATTAGTTGTTTTATCTATATCTATTGTTATTACATCATTTTTATACAATAAAACACTAAAGCCAATAAAAAATGAAATTAATAAGCTAGAAACCGTATTAGGACATGAACTTACAAATGATACAGATTTTGAACTTTTATCTTCTAAAATTAATGAATTAACTTTCATACTAAATGAAAAAGTAACTTCTTTATCTAATGAAAAAGAAAAAACAAAATATATTTTAGATAATATGAATCAAGGTTTAATTCTGTTAAATGAAGAAGGAAAAATAGAATTAATAAATAAGTATTCATTATCACTATTTGGATTTGAACAAGATTATATTTTAGATAAAAACTATATGTATTTATTTAGAGATATAAATGTTCAAGAAAAAATTGAAGATTGCATTAAAAATAATCAAGAAGAACAACTTATTTTCGAAATAGATGGAAGAAAGTTTTTACTTTATATTAATATGCTTAAAACATCATGGTCTAGTGCCACAAACTCTCATGTTGCATTACTAATGGTGGATGTTACTTTACAAGAAAACATGAATTCTTTAAAAAGAGAATTCTTTGCTAACGCATCTCATGAATTAAAAAGTCCATTAACATCAATTATTGGTTATCAACAACTAATTCAACAAGGAATTTTAACATCAAATGAAGAAATTCAAGATGCTACATTAAGAACAATTAAAGAAGCACAAAGAATGAATAAACTTATTATTGAAATGTTAGATTTGTCTA
>JBGVOE010000123.1:0-3813 GCA_045126355.1 Anaeroplasmataceae bacterium
GGCTTGCAGTATCCCTGACCTACGCTTAAACCTAATCTCACGACTTCGGTTCCAAGGTCTCAGTACTAGATGGCTTGCTAGGTCTTTCTAGGTCGGAATCCCACCGACTATGTTATGTGAACCGTACCGGCGCACCCTCAATATATATCTTACCACAAATTACAAATAATTAAAAAGAAAAAAATCCAAAACAGTAATTACACTATTTTGGATTTATTATTATAGAATACTAATTCTTATAAAACTACTACACTAACACCGTTAGCAGTAACTTTTAATACTTTAGAACCTGCTTCTAATCCTAATTTGCTAGTAGCAACAGCTAATGCAGCATCGATATCACCATGAACAGCTTGGATACCCCATGCTAATGATAATAATCTAGCTTCAGCACGTGTTTGTACACCATAGAATACATCTAAGCAAGGACGGAATGCACTAATTTGGTTAGCGAATTCTACACTACCTTCAGCGATAATAGCTTGAGCATCATATTCTAAAGCCATTTTTGCAGCAGCGCAAGCGATTGAAGCTGAGCTGTTGTCTTCTTGGCTACCCCAAATTGCGTTTTCGATCATATCGTCATAGTCGATATAGTCTTCAGCAACTTCATCAATTCTTGACATATAGTCAACTGCTTCGAATGGCCAATCACCTTGTGCTGATTCACCAGAAAGCATTGTAGCACCAGTACCGTCTAATACTGCATTATGAACGTCAGTAACTTCTGCACGTGTTGGACGTGGGTTAACGATCATAGAGTCTAACATTTGAGTTGCAGTAATAACGTATTTACCTTGAGCTTGACATTTAGCGATGATTTCTTTTTGTAATTGAGGCATATCGCATGGATCAACGTTAACACCTAAGTCACCACGAGCAACCATTACACCATCACAAAGGTCAATGATTTCGTCCATGTTGTCAACACCTTCTTGGTTTTCAATTTTAGCGATAATTTTCATATGAGTGTTGTTGTTATCAGCTAATAATTGACGTAATGCATAAACGTCATCAGCACGACGAACGAATGAAGCGAATACGAAGTCAACTTCTTGTTCAGTACCAAATTTGATATCGTCGATTTCTTTTTGAGTGATAAATGGCATATTTAAAACTACACCTGGGATATCACAGTTACGTTTATTCTTTAATTTACGGTTGTTGTTGATACGACATACTAATTCTTGGTTTTCTTCGTCTTTTTCGATAACTGTTAAGTTAATGTTACCATCTTCGAATAAAACAGTGTTTCCAACTTGTAAGTCATTATATAAACCTGGGTATGAAATAGCTACTTTCTTTTCATCACCTAAATAAGAGTAATCCATAGTGATACGGATTGTTTCACCAGCAACTAAGTCAACTGGCTTGTCATCTTTTAAATAACCTGTACGAATTTCTGGTCCTTTAGTATCTAATGCAATACCAATATTCCATCCCATTTCTTCGTTTAAAGCTTTAACGTTTTTAATACGGAACCCTTGTTCTTCATGGTCACCATGAGAGAAGTTCATACGCATAACGTTCATACCAGCGTTAATTAATTTAACTAACATTTCTTTTTGTTCAGAAGCTGGCCCAATAGTACATACTACTTTTGTCTTTTTCATTATTTTTCTCCTTATATATTTTTTTATTTTTTTTATTGAATTTTTGAAACTAAATCTAATAATTCCTTACTAGATTTAGATTTAGTTAAGGCTTCATCGAAAGGCATATGATATAACTCATTATGTCTAATTCCGACTGCACAGCCATAAACTCCTTGTTCTAATAAATCTACAGCATAAGCACCCATACGGCTTGCTAGTAGACGGTCTTCTGGAGTAGGACATCCACCACGTTGAACATATCCTAAGATTGTTCCACGACATTCATAACCAGTAAATTCTTCAACTTCTTGAGCTAAAGCATGAACATTACAAATGTTTTCACTAATTACTACGATTGCATGTCTTCTTCCTTCTAATCTATTTTCTCTTAATGATTCTAATAACTCTTGTTTATTAAAACCAGTGTCTGCAGTAATGATATATTCAGCTCCACAACAAATACCTGAATATAGAGCTAAGTCACCACATCTACGTCCCATTACTTCAATAATAGAACATCTTTGATGTGATGATGAAGTATCACGTAATTTATCGATTGCTTCAACAGCAGTATTAAGTGCAGTAGAAAATCCAATGGTTAACTCAGTTGATGCAATATCATTATCAATTGTACCAGGAATACCAATACATTTAATTCCAAATTCACAAAGAGCTCTAGCACCACGATATGTACCGTCACCACCAATACAAATCAATCCATCGATTCCACGAGTTTCTAATTGTTTAATTGCTAATTTTTGAATTTCAATTTCTTTAAATTCAGGTAATCTAGCTGTTCCTAAAATTGTACCACCACGGTTAAGTGTTTCACTCACATCAGAACGATTAAACTTTTCAAATTTACCTTCAATCAATCCTTTGTATCCATCATAAACACCATAAACTTTATGACCTTTAGCAAGTGCAGTTCTTGTAACAGCACGGATTGCGGCATTCATTCCTGGAGCATCTCCTCCACTAGTTAAAATAGCAATACGCATAATACTCACCACTTTCATCCATTTTAGATTATAGCACATTTTTTACTTTTAACAACAATATTTATAATAAATATTGCCAATTTTTGTTTTTAATTAAATATCTCTTTGATTTAACACTCATCTTATTTTTACCAAAATTTATTATTTAATACAAAAGAATGAAATGTATTTCTAATACTTTTAAGAGTAAATATATATATAAATTTTCAAAAAATAAAAATCTAAAAAAGCTTGTTTTAAGCCATTATTCTACAAGTTATTACTTTTTAAGAATTTCAAAATTGTTTTACTAAATTCTCTATTTTCCTCATATACTCCATGACTATATTCTTCAAAAACAACTAATTTACTACTCTTTATCTCATTATGAATCTCATATGAAGCTTCTACTCCTAAAATTCCATCTAAACCAGCTCCAATTACTAAAGTTTCGTTTTTTATAGTAGATAATTCATCAAAAGCATTATGGTTTTTACAACTCAAAGCTTGAATAATAAAGCGTTCATAATCTTTAGGCTTTGCTACAAAAGCTAATAATTTATAAACTTTTAAACGTTTTTTACATGCTTTACCAACATAAGATCTTTTGCAATTATCTACTAACATTTCTGTAAAATCATTATCATTTAATAGTTTTAACCAAGTATCTACACTCTCTATTAAAAGAGCATTTGGCCTACTAGAAGTAATCGCTAAAACTAATTTATTGACTCTTTCTGGATGATTGATCGCAATATATTGGGCAATCATTCCACCTTGAGAAACTCCAACAACATCCGCACTTTCAACCCCTAATTCATCCATACTTTTTACAACGTCATCCGCCATATCCATAGTTGTAAAATCAAAAGGCAACTTTCTTCTTCTACTCAAAACATAAACCTTGTAATCTTTTGAAAACTTCTTATACAATAAAGAAAAAATAACAGAAGTTCCTTTTACGGTTTTTATACCATCACCAACACCAGGTATAACAATTAAGTTTTTACTACCACGACCAAATACAGCATAATCAATTTCAACATCATTAAATTTAATAACTTTGTTTTTCATAGTTTTTCCCCTTTTAAATAAAAAGGTACTGTCAAAACCCATTAGTTTTGAGTTCCCTTTTTTATTTATTTTAACGACTTATTTAGTCGTAAAAATCTAACTAATTTAATATAACAAAAAAGATAGATTCCTTGATATAATTAAGCTACCACACCAATCACAGA
>JBGVOE010000124.1:0-5537 GCA_045126355.1 Anaeroplasmataceae bacterium
GGCTTGCAGTATCCCTGACCTACGCTTAAACCTAATCTCACGACTTCGGTTCCAAGGTCTCAGTACTAGATGGCTTGCTAGGTCTTTCTAGGTCGGAATCCCACCGACTATGTTATGTGAACCGTACCGGCGCACCCTCAACCTTTATTATATCATAAATTAATTAAAAATTATAAAATTTTTAGTTAATTTGCGTTTTTATATTTTTAGTTTAAAATTTTAAAAAAATGATTTATAAAAACTTTTTCTTTCCACATAAAACATCTAATTTAACAAAATAATATTTATCGCTAAACTAAGCCATAATTCTTATATGTTGTTTGTTTTGTTTTTTTTGTAAAAATAAAAAAGATACACAAATTAAAACTTTTGTATTATAATATAGTTACAAAATATAAAATATACAGAAAGGAGAAACTTTTATGATATTAACTTATTACGATCCAATAATCAAATTATTTGGAGACTCACTAAAATTCTTAAGTGATGTTTCAAACGTTTGGACAATTTTAATTAGAATGTTATTAGCTATTATTTGTGCTGGAAGCATTGGTGTAGAAAGAAGTAGAAAAAGACAAGCAGCTGGGTTACGAACATATATTTTAGTTTGTTTAGGCGCAGCTTTAGTTATGATGTTAAGTGACTTTTTAGTAATGAATAATCCATCATCAGATGCCGGTAGACTTGGTGCTCAAGTTATTAGTGGTATCGGGTTTTTAGGAGCAGGAACAATCTTAATTACATCTAAAAATAAGATAAAAGGTTTAACTACTGCCGCTGGTTTATGGGCAGCTGCATGTACAGGTCTTGCAATCGGTGCGGGATTTTATACACTAGGAATTATCGCTAGTATTTCTATCGTTGTTATCCTAACTATCTTACCTGCTATTGAACAATTCTTCAGAAGAAAAACACAATATTTTGAACTACATGTTGAATTAGATGAAAGAAGTAACCTTAAAGATTTAGTAAACTTTTTAAGATCAATTAATGTTAAGATTACTTCTATTGAAAAGAATCCTGCCTATATCCAATCAGGATTAAGTGTTTATACAATGACGCTAAATTCAAGAGAAAAACGCGATCACGATACTTTTATAGAAACAATCAAAAATTTAAGTTACGTTAACTATTGTGAAGAAATCAACTAAGACACATCAAATATTTGGTGTGTTTTTTTCATATTTTAAAAGAATCTTTCATAAAATATATTGGTGATAAAAATGAATGAAAAAGGAAGCGTTGTTTTAACAAATAAAGATGAGTTAAAAGTTAGTGGTGTTAATAAAATTAATAGTCTTGATCCAAAACATTTTAATCTAGATACAACTTTAGGAACTTTAATTGTTACAGGCATTAATTTAGAAATGAGTCAATTAGATCCAGTTAATAAAACAATTATAATTAAAGGTGAAATAGAAACTATAACTTATAAAAACGAAACTAAAAATAAAGAAAATTTTATAAAGAAATTATTTAAGTGATTCTTTTTGAATTAAATGCTATTGTATTAAACTTTTTATTTGGCTTATTTTTTTACATAAGCCTTAATACAATTAGCTTTTATGAAGTTAAAATCAAATATAAGCTTATAATAAATCTTCTTTATTTTCTTTCGACTTTATTTTGCGGAATTATTTATATCATTTATATCGATTCTATCTTCTTCTCTTTTAATTACTACTATATCTTATTTATCGTTTTAGGTTTTTACTTTGCCTACAGTAGCAAGTATTTTAAAATTAGAAAAAGACTACCTCTTTTTAATTATCTGTTTTTAAAAACACTTAATATTATAAAAAAAGTATTTCTTTTTTTAATTAATTATAATTTTTGGAAAAAACTTAAGCAAATTATCAAAAAGAAAGAATAATCATCTTTTAAGGATGATTTTTTTATGTTATAATTATCTTTGCATGTAATGGAGGTTTTTATTATGGAAACAAATTATACAGAACAAGAATTAGTAAGAAGAGAAAAAGCATCAAAATTAAGAGAATTAGGAATTGATCCTTTTGGAAGTAGATATGATGTTACTCACAAATCAAGTGATGTTAAAAATATCGCAAAAGATAAGAGTAACGAAGAATTAGAAGCTGAAGCAAACGTAGTTAAAATTGCCGGAAGAATTATGTTCATCCGTAAAATGGGTAAAGCAAGTTTCTTCACAATTAAAGATATTGAAGGACCACAACAAGTCTATATTTCTATAAACGATATTGGTGAAGAATCATACAACTTATTCAAAATGGCAGACATCGGTGATATCGTTGGTGTTAAAGGATTAGTTATGTTAACAAGAACTGGTGAACCAACTGTTAAATGTTTAGAATATACTCATTTAACAAAAGCGCTTAAACCTTTACCAGAAAAATTCCACGGTCTAACTGATAAAGAAGAAAGATATCGTAGAAGATATGTTGACTTAATTATGAATGATGAAGCTAGAAAAATTGCTTTAACACGTCCAAGAATTATTCGTGCAATGCAAAACTATTTTGATGGTTTAGGATTCATTGAAGTTGAAACTCCTGTTTTAACAAACATTCAAGGTGGAGCAACTGCTAGACCATTTATTACTCATCACAATACATTAGATACAGACTTCTACTTACGTATCGCTACAGAATTACCTTTAAAGAGATTAATCGTAGGTGGTTTAGAAAGAGTTTATGAATTTGGAAGACTGTTCCGTAACGAAGGTATGGACTTAACTCATAACCCAGAATTTACAACAGTAGAATTATATCAAGCATATGGTGACCTTCAATCAATGATGGATTTACAAGAAGGTGTATTAAAACATATTTGTCAAACTGTAACAGGTAAATATGAATACATCAACATCTTCAATCCTGAAGGCGAAACAATTGATTTATCTAAACCATTTAGAAAAGTTACTATGTGTGAATTAATTAAAGAAACAACAGGTGTTGATTTCAAAGAAAATCATTATACTTTAGAAGAAGCAAAAGCAATCGCTAAAGCTCACGACATTGAAGTACAACCACACTTTACAGTTGGTCATATCATTAATGAATTCTTTGAAAAATACTGTGAACATTTATTAATTCAACCAACATTCTTATGTGGTCATCCAATTGAAATTTCACCACTTACTAAAAAGGATCCTAAAGACCCACGCTTTGTTGAAAGATTTGAATTATTTATTTGTGGAAAAGAATTTTCAAATGCATACACTGAGTTAAATGACCCAATCGATCAATTAGAAAGATTTAAAGCTCAATTAGCTGAACGTGAAGCAGGAAATGATGAAGCAAATGAAATCGACCAAGACTTCGTAGAAGCATTAGAATACGGTATGCCTCCATGTGGTGGTATCGGTATGGGTATTGATAGATTAGTTATGTTCTTTACTGAACAATCATCAATCAGAGAAGTTCTTTTATTCCCACAAATGAAAAACAGAGGAAAAGCCGAATAATGGAACAAAATTTAGAAAATCAATATCTTGATTACGCAAGTTGGAAAAAGACAAACGAGAAATTAATTGATTTCTTAATTAAGAAGAATTCTAAAATTATCGCTAGATTCCGCTATGTTTTGATGGTTGTTGATTATTTGTTTGATAAAGTTGTATACGAAAGAATGAAATTATCTATTGAAGAGGAAGAAGTTTTTGAAGTAGGTTATCAATATATTTTCGACCGCTTTAATACTATTCAACTTGTCGCTGAACATGTATTCAACAACAACTATGACGCTATGGAACACTTCGCTAAATCAATCAATCTACTATTTTATATCTTAGACTTCGAAGATGAAATTGATTCATTAGAAGGAGACCATAAAGAAGAACATAAGAGATTTGCTGATTTAGAAGATAACGTTATGCAAATGATTGAAGCTAAAATTCAAGTACCAGATGAATACTACGCTTTAGTAGATGATATCTCTTTAGCGGTCTTTGATGGACTTGGAGTTAACTATTACGGAATCACTGATATCTTTTATGATGTAGCTATCGAATTAGGTTTAATTGAAGAATCTGATGATGATTACTATGATATTTTTGAAGGACTAAACTAGAGATTAATTTTCTCTAGTTTTTTACTTACGAGAAAGGAGAATATAGAATGGATTTTAACTATAAAGAGCATTTAAAAGAAAGTCTATTTTACTACTGTGCAGGAAAAGACCCTTCTCCTATTATTGCCTTTAAAACTAACTATCCTCTTTATGTATATGTTGATAAAAAAGATTATTCAAACGAACTATATAATAGATTAAGTAATCATAATTTCAAACTAATAGAAAAACAAGAAATTTTGCCTAATACGACACTTTCTATGTGGAAATACGATGAGAATACATTTTACTTAATATATGCCCAAAATGACGCTTCTGTGGCTTTTAAAAAGATATATGATGATATTACTCCTAAATGTATTTGTAATTATCGTTATGAACTAACTAATAGAAGTCTCTTGCAACAAATAGAGAAAAGAGTATACTTTATTCTAGGACACTGTTTTGATGACAAATTCATTGTTGTAGATGAAATACAATATTATGGAGATTACAGTTTTAACAAAAATATAAAAATTAAGTTATATAAACAAAAATAGAATTAACATTTAACCGTTAATTCTATTTTTTCTTTTTATTTATCACTATATTTTTTCAGTAATGTATCTGGGTATTGTGTAGGAGGTGTAAAACTACTATCATAGTCGTTTTTACCACTACAATATCTATTTCCGGCTGATTCATTTCCGAATCTAACACCCCAACCATTATGATAATTTAAGTATTCTTGGAAGTCGTTATAATGATTATAAGTATAGAAAACATAGCGCTCATTAATACTTTTTACACTAGAGTCTGCTGTATAAACTAATCTTGCGGCTCCTCTTGTAATAGAATAACCATTATTATAAAGTGATTGATATCTAGTACCAGTATAATAATCGCCTATTGTACCAAAATCTATCTCATGGATTAAATAACGATCGTTAGTAGGAATATCAGGTTCATATTTATAAGATGAGCCACCATAAAATTCATTATCATTTACTCTACCATATTTTCCCCAGTTAGAAATAGCTTGGTTTTGTCCTGTTTTACTTTTGTTTTTAATTTGATTTGCTGGAACAGACCCAAAAGCTAATAAGTATGCTGCAACATCATTTAAAGAAGTGTAGGCCGCACCATAGAAAATAATATAATTATCACCATCAATAACATTAGGAACATAAGCTAAATATTTCCCATCAGCATCTAATACATAAGTTGCGTCTGTATATTTAATAGCCTTATCTTCTTCCATTAGTTTACCATCATCAGGTAAATGTTTTTGATCAGTAATATCACCACTCATTAAATAATGTTTTGTTCTATATACCGCATCTTCATAAGTAGTAGCTGGTTTATATTCAGCATAAAATTCATTTTTATTAGCGTTAATATACGGATCAGGATTATTAGTGAAATCTGGTTCATAAAAGTATACATTTACATTGTTACCATATTTACTTAAATCAACTCCATAAGGGTTTCTTTCTGAATTAGTATAA
>JBGVOE010000125.1:0-52003 GCA_045126355.1 Anaeroplasmataceae bacterium
TTTTGAGATATATTCTTTTGTTGACAAAACATAATTATTATTCTTATATGCATTATATCCAAAAATGTAACCTTTGTGATTACTAAAAAGATCATCACGAGAACTAGAGACCCATAACACAACGTAACAATTTGGAAGATAAATATTATAAGTTGCAAAATCATTTCCAGAAAAATTCGTTTCAAATCCAAAATCAAAATAAAGTCTTTTCAATTCAGAACTTTTAAATTCACCAACTAACCTTTGTGCCCAAAGACCTTCACTATCGTCATATCCTATGTTTAATACTTTGTGTTCGTTATAAAATTCAGGGAAAATTAAATATGGTTGTTTTTGACCATATTCAGTTAAACCCATGACATAACATTGAACAGTACGACTGTATACTAATTCATATTTAAATATACCATCAGTACATTGTTCTTTTTTATCCTTAAACAAAACACATGATGAACAAGTAATTAATAAACAAGTAAATAATAATGTAATTAATATTTTTTTCATTATAAAACTAACCTCCAAATAAATCTATATGGAATCATTTAAAAATAATTTTAATACTCTATATAAATTATATCTTTAAAAATTATTTTTTCAAAGCGAAGTAGAAAAAAGACATAATTAATAATAACTATGTCTTAAGAATATTTTATTATAAACTGTCACCAAAATCTTCTTTAAATTTAGCAACTAATCTTTCTTGCCAATCACCTTTTGCTTTAAGTCTTCCAATAAAGAAACGCATTACAGATGGTTCTTCAACAAACTCTAAACCACCAATTAATTCTCTATTTTCATATAACCAAGCTAAGCGGTCTGCGATAAAACGAATTTGCGATAAAGTAAACACTCTTCTAGGTAAGGCAAGACGAACTAATTCACAACTTGCGATATGTTCACTTCCATCAGGATTTCTTTCCTCACTTAAAGTTCCACGTTCCATACCACGCGCACCACTTACTAGATAAATTGCAGCAGCTAATGAAGCAGATTGATATTCATCTTCTTTAATATGAGAAACAAACTCTCTAGCATTAATATGAAGTCCTAATCCACCCGCAGGAGTAACAATAGGAATATTATACTCAGTTAAAATTCTAGCAAATTCATAAATAAATTCTGGTCCATGAGAAATCATATCGAAATCCATTGCTTCTTCTAACCCGATAGCTACAGCTTCCATTTCTCTTGTACTCATACCACCATAAGTTAAGAAGCCTTCATATACTGGAATTAAAACTTTCATCTTATCATATAAAGCTTTATCATCCATAACAATAGCTCCACCTTTTGCACTACCTAATTTTCTAGCAGAAAAATAGATAATGTCAGCGCATTTACTAATTTCTAAAGCTATTTCATGAATACTTAAATCCTTACAAATGTCTTCTCTAACTTTATTAAAATATAGGTTATCTGTCATTAATGAAGCATCAATCATTAACATGATGTTATTATCATGACACATCTTAGAAACTTCACGAATATTTTTTAAACTTACTGGTTGTCCACCAATTAAGTTAGTACCTAATTCGATACGAACAAAAGGAATTCTTTCGCTACCATATAAATCAATTATATCTTGTAATTTATTCAAGTCCATATCACCTTTAAAAGGTGCGTTGCTTGTAATTTTAATAGCTTCATCTGTAAATACTTCAACAACAGTACCACCACACATATTAATATGTGTTTTAGTTGTAGTGAAATGATAATTCATTGGAATAATATCATTAGGTTTAACTAAAGATTTAGCTAAGATATTTTCACAAGCTCTTCCTTGATGGGCAGGTAAGAAATATTTTTTACCAAAGAAATGTGAAATACTACTTTCCAAACGATAAAATGTTTCACTACCGGCATAAGAATCATCTGCCATCATCATAGCCGCTAATTGACGATCACTCATAGCGTTAGTACCACTATCAGTTAACATATCTAAATAAACATCTTTATTTCTAAGTAAGAATGTATTATTTCCTGCTTCTTTAATTTTTTCTAATCTCTCATCAATTGGTAAAAGATTTAATTTTTGAACAATTCTTACCTTATGCATTTCTAAAGGTAAGTTTTTTTCTTTGTAAAACTTAATACTACTCATTTAAAACACTCCAATTTTTATTGAATTGCACTTAATAACATGCTTGCAACTAATGCACAAACAATGAAAGTAGCAACTAAACCAGCTAATCCAATTAAAACTTTTAAAAGTACATTTTTAGTGCGTTTTGAAAATACAAGTGCAATTAATGAGAATAAAGCACTTATAAAACCACCAATTGCTCCACCTACAATAGGTACAATTTGACATAACTCTGCGCTATTTCCCCATACCATTACTAAAACGAATGGTAAGAAATAAAATACATATTCATACCATTTAGATTTAGGTATAATTGTAATAACTTCATAACCAATCACTAAGCTTACACCAGATAATAAACTACCATTTAAAGTAAAAGCGACTGTTTCTTCTTTCACTTCTCCATCAACTACTTGTTTTAAAGCGATAACAAAAGTGTTTTTTCCTGTTTTTTGAGCTTGTACTCCATTAAAATAAACATTCTTTTTACCAGTAAGTAAACTTTCTTCATAAGCAATAGTACCGTATTTTTCATTTTTAATTTCTTGAATCATATTTTTCTCTCCTCTATTTTAATTAATATTTTATAACCTTAATAAATATAAATAAATTATAACACTATTTAGACATTATTCAACAGATTATAAGAAATAAAGACTAGTTATCTTTATCCTCTTCTTTTATAATTGGCATAATTCTTTTTTTATAAATTACATTAACTCTTTTTAATATAATAACTTCCATAAAAGATATAGCTGCGACTAAAATTATATATAAAGAAACTACTAATTCACTAAACTCTTTAAGTAATTCACTCATACCAAACATATCGTCATATAAGACGTATTCTATAAAATTCATATTCATAACAATTTCGGCAAATCCTAATTCCATAATCATATTAACTATAAAAAATAAGGTTGTTAAAACTAATATAAACACTTTATTTAGCATTTCTTTTTTCAAGAATAATGTAGCTATTATACCTAAAACTAAACTAGGTAATATAAAAACTAATACATCGATTAAATTAAAAAATAATAAAGATACTAAGAATATAACAACACTACTGCATATACTTCTCACTAGATTTTTATTTTGAAAGTAACATCCAATAAATACTACTATAACTATCGAAGAAATTGGTGTAGATACTAAAGCTAATAAATTTAATAAAATTAATAAAACTACAACAATTGTACACAATATTGAATCTTTTACTAAATCAATCATCTTTTTCACTTACATCACCTTCCCTTATTAAATAATACCACAAATTAATTATATTTAAAAAAAATAATTAAAAATTATAAAATTACGTGTTATAATTCTTTTAAGTATTTTAAATAAAATCGGAGGGATGAAATATGAATGCGATAGTAAGTGTAGTTGGAAAAAATACTGTTGGAATTTTAGCTACAGTAAGTAGCGAATGTGCTAAATATAATGCGGATATCGTTGATGTATCACAAACAATTATAAATGAATATTTTACAATGTTTATGATTGTTAATATCGAAAAGTTAAATGTTAGTTTTATTGAGTTTGTCGATATTCTAACTGACCTAGGTAAAGAAAAAAATCTTGAAATTCATGCGATGCATGAAGATATTTTTAATTTAATGCATAAAATTTAGGTGATAATATGTTTAACAATAAAGAAATTTTAGAAACAATTGAAATGATTAATGAACAACACCTAGATGTAAGAACTATTACAATGGGTATTTCATTAATTGATTGTATGGATACAGATATATATCGTTCATGTGAAAAAGTATACAATAAAATTTATAAATACGCTAAAGATTTAGTTAAGGTAGGAAATGAAATATCTAAAAAATACGGTATTCCAATTATTAATAAAAGAGTTTCTGTAACTCCTATTGCACTTTTAGTTGGTGTTAGCGGAGGAGACCCTGTTTTATATGCAAAAACATTAGATAAAGTGGCAGAAGATATCGGTATTGACTTTATAGGTGGATACTCTGCATTAGTTCAAAAAGGATTTGCTCCTGGTGATTTAGAATTAATTAATTCAATCCCTACTGCCCTAGCTGAAACTAAAAGATTATGTTCTTCTGTTAATATCGGTTCTACTAAAGCAGGAATTAATTTAGACGCTGTTAAAATCATGGGAGAAAAGATTATTGAAGCGGCAACTCTTACAAAAGATAACGAATGTATGGGTGCTTCAAAATTAGTAGTATTCTGTAATGCTGTTGATGATAATCCATTTATGGCAGGGGCATTCCATGGTGTCGGTGAAGCAAACGCAGTAATTAACGTTGGTGTAAGTGGACCTGGTGTTGTCAGAGCGGCTATCGCTAAAGCTAGTAAAGAGGCTCCTATTTCAGAAATAGCAGACATTATCAAAAAGACTGCTTTTAAGGTTACAAGAATGGGTCAACTAGTTGGAGTTGAAGCTTCTAAGATGTTAAATGTTCCATTTGGTATAGTGGACTTATCTTTAGCTCCTACACCAGCTGTAGGTGACTCTGTAGCTCACATTTTAGAAGAGATTGGTTTAGAACAATGTGGAGCATGTGGTACAACCGCAACTCTTGCAATGTTAAATGACGCTGTTAAAAAAGGTGGAGTTATGGCTTCAAGTAGAGTTGGAGGACTTTCTGGAGCATTTATTCCTGTAAGTGAAGACAGAGGTATGATTGATGCAGTTAAAAATGAATCACTAACAATTGAAAAATTAGAAGCAATGACTGCTGTATGTTCAGTAGGTTTAGACATGATTGTTGTAAGTGGTGATACATCTAGTGAAGTAATAAGTGCGCTAATTGCTGATGAGGCTGCAATTGGTATGATTAACTGTAAAACTACTGCTGTAAGAGTAATACCTGCAATAGGCAAAAAAGATGATGAAATGCTAGAATTTGGTGGTTTATTAGGATATGGACCTATTATGAAAATATCTAAATTAAAACCAAATGTATTTATTAATCGTGGCGGTCAAATTCCTGCCCCTTTAAACAGCTTAAAAAATTAAGGTGATAAATAATGCAAATAAAACTTATTAAAAAATGCGGTTGGAAAAAAGTATATCTTAATGTTTTAGATAAAGAGTATAATATTATTAGAACTAAGGAAATAACTTTTAAAAATAGTGAAGGAATCTTAGATTTTAATAGTAAAAATGACTTCTTCTACTATCTATCAAATGAAAAAGATTATAAAACTGAAATTGTTATATTATCTGAAAACACAAATGAAGTATATCTAAAATATAATAGAAAAAAAAGAAGATATTATATCTATCTTAACGCGCCTGTAGACTATTATAAAAATGTAGAAAGTATTATTTTAAAAGATGAAGTAAACTTATTCTTTAGACCTGATAAAAGTAAAAAGATTGATATATTACTTCCAATAGATTATGATTCAAATAAAAAATATGGACTACTGATTATGTTTGATGGACAAAATTTATTTGATTTAGAAACTGTTAATCCTTACACCGATAAAAATGATCCATATGGTTCTTGGCAAGTTGATAAAAGTATGAGTATGTTAAGAAAAACTTTAAATAAAGAATTTATTGTTGTAGGAATTGAACATACTGATTATTTAAGAACTAATGAATTAATTACACCATCATCATTCGGAAAATTAAGAGATGAAGGCTTATTTAGTGAAGAGGAAAAAGAAGGTTATATTGACTATCTTGATAATTTTATTAATGAAACACTTCTTCCATATATCTACAGTAACTATTCTATTGATAAAAATATGATGGGTATTAGTGGTAGTAGTATGGGTGGATTAGGATGTCATTATATCGGTTTAAAAAACTTAGGAAAATATCATTTCATCCTTTGTTATACTCCAGCTTCAGCCCTAATAGTTGATAGTGCTTGGAATAAATTTTATAAAAAACTAAACTTTAAAAACAACTTAGAAAAATTACCTATCTTCTATCTTTTTCAAGGTGAAGGTGATGATTTAGAAAAAATATTAGCTTTTGGAAATACTAACTTAATATCTAATTTAATAAATAATGGTTATCCAAAAGAATTAACTTTTAAATATATAGAACCTACTGCTTTTCATAATGAAGTAGCTTGGCGATATGCCTTTAACTATATGATTTACGAAATTTTTAAATAAGAAAAAACACGCTTTTTGAAACTATAATTCAGAAAGCGTGTTTTCTATTATCTTGATATCACAAATATCAGCAATATTAATTTTTGTTTTAATTATTGTTATCTTTCGGTAAGTTCTATCTAATTTAGTAAAAATACCAATCATTTTTTTATAACATTCTATACTCTCTACATAATATTTAACTTCAATCATCATTCCTATTTCAAGTGAATTAATAATATGTGATAAATACTCTATTTGATCTTCACTTAATTCAATTCGATCTTCTTTAATAATTTCTTCACTAGCTAACATTTCTCTAAATCCTTTTAAAGCATCAAAAGGAGCGAATATTTTAGCTCTTTCTTTAATCGGCATCTTCGGTCTCTGCATTGTGACCTCCTATTAATTTGTTTCTTTTGATGGTTGTCGCACCTTCATCAAGATTCATCGCTTTTATAATAGAATTTTTCCCAAACTTAGTTTTTAAAGAATTAATTGTTTGTTCTAATTTTCTTTCTTTAATAACTTCATTTGGATCAGTAAATAAATCATAGTATTCGTTATCTTCTAACAAAACTTTATTAAAAGATATACCAATTCCTCTTATAAGCGCATCTTTTGAAGTAGTTTTATCAAATAGTTCTAAAAAATATGGTAAAAGTTTTGTATAAACATTTGTACAAATTGTAAGTTGCATACTACCACCAGTTGGTTTAATAGTATCTTTACTATATCTAATAGTTAGACTTATATTTGATGATACTAATTGTTTTTCTACTAACTGAAGTGATAAAACTTCAACCATCTCTTTTAAAATCAGACGAGCTTTAGCAAATTCATAATCAGAAAATAGGATTTGCGATTGCGAAATTGATTGTGATTTTCTTTTATAATTTTTGATATCTTTAATTGTTACTGGTTCAATTCCATTAGCATGATCAATTAAAATTTCAGCATTTACCCCAAACTCTTTATATAATCTTTCACTATCGGCCATAACGATATCTTTCATAGTATAAATACCCATATTATTAAGTCGTCTACTAATACCACCAGCTATCTGCCAAAAATCAGTTAATGGATGATGGTCCCATAATTCTTTTCTAAATTTTTCTTCATCTAAATACCCGATATTATCTTTAGTATGTTTAGCTGTAATATCTAAAGCTACTTTAGCTAAAAATAAATTTGTCCCAATCCCACAAGCACTTGGAAGTCCTAATTCACTTCTTATTTTATTCATCAGTGCCTTAGCTAGTTTTTCAGGAGTTGTTTTATATAAAGAAAGGTATGTTGTTACATCTAAAAACATCTCATCTATTGAATAAGGATATATATCTTCTTTAGCAATATATCTCAGATATATCGAATAGATTTTAGAAGAAAACTCCATATATTTTTTCATTTGAGGCATTGCGGTTATATATTCTATGCCATCAGGTATTTCAAATAAGCGACATCTATTTCTAATACCCATTGCTTTAAGTTTTGGTGAAATTGCTAAACAAATCGCACCTTTTCCTCTTGATGGGTCCGCTACTACTAAGTTAGTTTCAAACGGATCTAAATTTCGCATTACACACTCACAGGAAGCGTAAAAAGTTTTTAAATCAATACATAAATAAATATGATTATCCATTTTAGAAAAACGCCTCCTTTTTTTAAATCTTGTGTTTGTATTTTAACCAAAAAAAGAAAAAAAATCAACGCCATTATAGCGTTGACTTAAATACTTTACTCGATAGCTCCGATTACACCAGTAATAGTTACTGTAGCTTCTTCTTCTGGTTTTAAAGTAATGTTATTAACCATAACAGGTTTATTATAACTAGCAATTTGACCAACAGTAGTACTTACTTCATATCCTGCTTCAAATGGTAATACAAATTCTTCTAATTCATCTTTTAAAGAAAAATTAACGATCCTTTTATCTCCTACGTTTTTTAGTTTGATTGTGAAAGTTATTTTATCGCCTTCAACATAATAATCATTAGGTCTATCGATTTCTTTTGTGAAGTCTACAACATCACTACTAAAAATACAAAAACTTGTAGATGCTTCTTTTAAAGATTTAACTGCTTCACTGTTTTTTAATACTTTAACTAAACTTACCTTATTGTTCATATTATCCGTCCCCTTTGTTACAATATATTTATAAAATGAGAAAAATATTCAACAATTTATTTTTATTAATTTTTTTATATATGTGTAGTATAATTAAAATAAAAATGGGAGGAAAAAATATGGCAAAAACAATAGCTGTAAAAGAATTAGCATATTTCGTTTGTCAAAGTGGTGATTTGACCACTGAGTTTTTTTCTAACCATGACCTAGAGGCTGGAAAAAAAGCACACGAACATCATCAAGCAAAATATAATGAGGCAAGTAAAAAAGAAGTTTATATTAAAAGTGAGATAACTTATTTAAATCAAATATATACACTTCATGGTTTTATTGATGGAGTTTTAAATATCGACGGTAAAATTATTATTGAAGAAATTAAATCAACATTAGTTGAGTTAGATGAAATTAGCCTAGATTATCATAAAGAACATCTTGCACAACTAAAAATTTATGCATACTTATACGCAATTAATAATAACTTAGATGAAGTTAATTTAAGACTAACTTATATAAGCGCGGTTGACTACCTTGAAAGAAGTTTTGATTTAAAATTAGAAACAACCACTCTTGAAGAGTTTGTTTTTTCGATATTTGAAGAATATATTAAATGGTTAAATTTATTAGAAGAAAATAGTAAGGTTAAGGAAGAAACGATAGCTTCTATCAAATTCCCTTTTAAAGAAAAACGTGAAGGTCAACAAAAATTAATGAAAGGTGTATATCAAACACTTCTTAATAATGACATCTTATACGCTATCGCCCCTACCGGAATTGGTAAAACCATAGCTACCTTATTTTCAGCTTTAAAGACCTTAAAAAATAAAGATAAATTATTCTATTTAACGGCTAAAGGAAGCGGAAAAAACGCACCTCTTGAAGCAATTGAACTATTAAGTAAAAATGGATTAAGAATTAAAACTATTGATATAACAGCAAAAAGAAAAATTTGTAATTGTAATAAGAAAAATTGTAATCCTGATGAGTGTCCTTTTGCTATTGGATACTTCAGTAGATTAAAAGCCGCAACAATTGATATCTTTTCTAATCATGATATTTATAGTCGTGATTTAATTTTAGAAATAGCAAATAAACATACGATTTGTGCTTTTGAATTTAGTTTATATCTATCATATTTTTGTGATGTGGTAATAGCTGATTATAATTATGTATTTGATCCAAAAGCTCATCTTATTCGCTATTTTGAAGATGATACATATAAACCAAAAGTCTTAGTAGATGAAGCTCATAATTTAATTTCAAGATCCAAAGAAATGTATTCAGCTACTATTAGTGAAAATGATATAAGACTACTAAGAAGAAAACTTTCATCATATAAACCATCTGCTAGAAATCTGTGTAATAAAGCAATTGAAATGTTTGAAAAATATAATGATTATTTAACTGATAAAGCGTTATATGTTTCAATAGAAAAAGATAATAATTTAAATAAAGCACTAAGAGCTATTAAAGACAGAGTCGATGAAATATTAACAGAAAATAAAACAATTAAAGATAAGGATGAAATTTTGGATGTTTATTTTAAAATATTAGACTTCCTAAGAATAGCTGACCTATACAGTACAACACATAGATTATTAGGTAAAGTTATTGATGATGCGATTAGTATTTCATATAACTGTTTAGATGCATCAACATTCATCCTAAATACAATTAATGAATCAATCTATGGTATCACCTTCTTCTCAGCTACCCTTTATCCAATCAAATATTATATGGATTTATTAACAAAAGGATTTGGTAATTTTATTAATCTACCTTCTCCATTTGATCCAAATAATTTAAAAATTATAATCAACAAAGAAATATCTACAAAATATAATGATAGAGAAAATTCAGTAGATACAATAATTGAAGCAATTGAATCACTTGCTCAAAATGAAGGAAATTATATTATCTTCTTCCCTTCATATGCGTATTTAAAAATGGTTTATGAAAAACTTGAAGAACCTAACTTTGAATGTATCCTTCAAAAGAACAATATGACTGAAGATGAAAAAGATGAAATCATTGAAAAGTTTAAAACGACTACAAATACAAAGTTTGGATTCTTTGTAATGGGCGGAGTATTCTCAGAAGGAATAGACTTTATCGGTGATGCGTTAAGCGGAGTTATTATTGTTGGAGTAGGACTACCTTTAGTGTGTGATGAAAACAACATCTTAAAAGAATACTTTGAAGAAAAATATCCTCAAAAAGGTTTTGATTATGCTTATATGTATCCAGGATTTACAAAAGTAATCCAAGCTGTAGGAAGAGTAATAAGAGATGAAGATGATAGGGGTGTTGCTATCTTAATGGATAACCGTTTCATTCATTTAAGATATCAAGAATTAATGCCTAATCATTGGAAAAATATTAAAGTAATAACTAACAATTATTCACTAAAAAAAGAATTAAAAAAATAGATAAATTTCATATTAAATAATAATATTTTTAATATACTAAACGGGGCTGTGAAACCTAGAAATTGATTTTTGTTTTTTTATTCTTTAAAATTTAGGTGGGTAGTTTTAATATCAAATATTTAGTAGTAAAAAAATTATCGGTATCTATCTAAAACATTAGGTAGGTACCGATTTTGTTTTTTAGTGTATATCACTTATAATAAACTTAGTTAATTATTAATTCAAGATATTAAAAGTGAACTTATATTTTGTATAGATAATTATTAAATTAATACATGATTTTCTTATCTATTTTTCAATATTTTTCTTAATATAAAATAACCATCAACACTAATAATTGTAAATTCATATTTTAATTATCTTGCTTTATATCTTCTTCTATTTGTCCCTTTGATTTTTTCATTTCTATCACAAAATAAACAGCTGCACCAATAATAACAATAAACGATATAATAAGAAGCGGCGTATTGTCAAAACGAATAGAATCAACTTCTACAGTCATATCCCACAGTCCTCCACTAAGACGCAATTCATTTTTATCAAGTTCTATTCTTGTTGAAAATGAAGATATATCTTTTAAGTAAACTTTTTCTTTCTTTATTGTAGCACCATTTCTATTTCTAAGTTTTATAGTAATTTCAGCCTCACTAAATTCACAAAAGCCATAACAAATAATTTCACCATCAATTTCTACTGTAACAACAGAATCATTAGAAGTACTCGACATGTGAGAAGGAATTACATCAACACCATTAATCACAGACAACAAAAGTAAAAACACTCCTAAAATAAATAAAGCAATTGGTTTCCAAATTTTTTTCATAATTAATTCCTTTCTTATTCCATTTTAGTATATCCGACAATCGAATTACAATTTCGTAACTGATTGTGCGTTTCTTTCCACCTTAGTTAACCAGTATCTAATGTTCCATTAGCCAAATTGGTTTCATACAATGAATTTTTATCTAAATAAAATATGATTTCTAGAATACAAGGCGTCAAAGATTCATTTTAATTACCATATTACAATTATAACAAAAAAAATCAATTATTGTAACTTGTTTGATATTTAATATTTATTTTCGTGATTATTGAATTTATATTAAAGAGGCTGTTAAGAAACTAAAAAGTTTCTAACAGTCTTTTTTTGCGTCATTTTAATACTTTTGCTACAATTTGATTGTAGATTGGAGTGTTTTTATGGCTTATTTCACAATATTTCAAGATAGATTATTTCCTACCGCTGAACTTCCTAGAGGGGAAAGAGAAAAAATAGATGAATTTTTAAGGTTATTAGAAGATTCTGGGGTTGGAGAAATCATTCATAAAGAAACTCAAAAAGATAAAAGTTTAGGTGGAAGAAACTCTTATAACCCATACAGATTATTTGCTTCTATAATATATGCTTTCTCGAAACATTCAGGAAGTTTAAGAAAGATAGAGGAAAGTTTAAAATTTGATTTAAGGTTTTTGTATATCAATAACCAAGAGACACCTTCTTACGTCACTCTTTCTAAGTTTCTTAACAACGTAGTTGTTAAGCATTTTGAAATTATCTTTGCTAAGATAACTTCTGCTATATTGAATAAGTATCAAATACCTACAGATGACTGTTTTATTGATGGTACTAAAATTGAAGCTAATGCCAATAAATACAAGTTTGTTTATAAACCTACAACTTTTAAAATTAATTTATATGATAAACTAAGGGTTTTACTTATTCAGTATTTTCACTTATCGGAAAATAAGAAAACTTTTGTCTCTAAAGAAGTTGCTGTGTATGTCAGTCAAATGCTAGAAATCCTAAAAAAACAAAATATTGATATAGACAATATCCAGGTAGGTAGAGGACATAGAAATCCAAAAATTGTTTCTGATTATTTCTTGTTATCTTCATATCTAATTAAACTTTTAGATTATGAAGAAAAGGAGGAAATTTGTGGACCTAATAGAAATTCATATTACAAAACTGATCACGATGCTACTGCTATGTGTCTTAAAGAAGATTACTATTCAGGTCTTGGAAGTAATACTCACGCTGCTTATAATCTTCAAATTATAGTCTCTAAAGGTATTATTTTAAGTTTTTATGTATCTCAAGATAGAAATGATCAATATACGCTTATTCCTTCCTTGGATAAATTTTATGAATTATATGGCTACTATCCTAAAAGATTATGTGCTGATGCTGGTTATGGATCCTTAAAAAATTACCAATATGTACTAGATAAAAATATAGAAAATTACATAAAATTTGCTGATTGGTCAAGAGTAGTTTCTGGTGAAACATATGACTTATATCACTTTAATGAGAATGGAGAATTAGTTTGTTTAAACAATAAGATTGCACTTAAAACACGAGTATATGAAGGTAGATATGCACATAAAGGAAAGTATCTTTATGTTATTGAATCTTGTTCATATTGTAGATTCAAAAAGTACTGCCAATCAGGTTTGAAAGAGATTAGGAAATACAGAGTTTTTGATGTGAATTATGATTATTTTAAAATTAGAAAACAAGTTACAGAAAATTTATTATCTCCAAAAGGAATAGAGATGAGAGTCAATCGTTCATCTCAAGTTGAAGGTGCTTTTGGAGTAATTAAACAAGATATGGATTACGAAAGAGCTAGACGAAGAGGTCTTGAAAATGTATCTTTAGAATTTATGTTAACTTGCTTAGGATATAATATACGAAAACTTTTCTTGCTAATTGAAGGAAAAGCCAAGATGGATTACTGGAAAGCACCAGAAGATTTAAAAGCTGAAACAATACCTCCGGTTAATTACGAAAAAATATTAAAGAAAAGAAAAAAAGGAAAGAATGAATCTCTCCGTGATACATATAAATATAAGAAAAGAGCTGCTAGAAACTAACTTAGTTTCTTAACAGCCCCTTTTATTTTTATAAAACTTCTGTTTTTTTACTACAAACTAATGAAAACTTTAATTCAAATAATCTTTCGTCTAAAATCATAAAAGATGTATCATTTGCATTTTTAAAAAAACATTATATAATCAAAACATAAGTTTTAAAAGAATATTAAAGAGGAGTCATACGTATGTTTAATAAATTAGTTATAATCGAGAAAATTAATATTCCAGATATTCATATCGAAAAGTTAAATACAGTAGCTAAAGAAGTTATATACTTTAAAGATTTACCAAATAGTGATGAAGAAATAATAAAACGTATTGATGACGCAGATGCTGTATTATTATCATATACTTCATACATTAATAAAAACATCTTAGAAAACTGTAAAAATATTAAATATATCGGTATGTGCTGTTCACTATATTCTGCTTCTTCAGCTAATGTAGATATCCTAACTGCGAGCAAATTAGGCATTACAGTTAAAGGCGTAAGAGACTATGGTGATGAAGGTGTTGCTGAATACGTCATCCATGAATTAGTTGGATTCCTACAAGGTTATAAAGGATATAAGTGGGATAATATTGGTCATGAAATAACTGGATTAAAATGTGGTGTCATCGGTCTTGGAACAAGTGGGACATTAATTGCGAAAACATTAAAATTCTTTAAAGCCGATGTTTCATACTATAGCAAGACAAGAAAAGAAGCTTTAGAAAAAGAATTTGGTTTCACTTATAAAGATTTAAATACATTATGTAAAGACTCAGAAGCAATATTCCTTGCTCTAAATAAAAATGTTTTATTACTACAAAAAGAACAATTTGATTTAATGAAGGATAAATGTATTCTATTTAATACTTCTATTGGACCTGGATTTGATACACTTGCTTTAAGTGAATGGTTAAAAAATGAAAAACACTTCTTCTTTGGTGACACTCTAGCTACAATTGGTGATAAGAGTTTATGGGATTTACCAAATACTTTTACAATTAACCGTTCTTCAGGTGGTAATACTTATCAAGCTTTTCATAGACTCGGTGATAAAGTATTAAATAACATCTATGAATATTTAAATTCAAATAAATAATATAAAAAGTAGATACTTTTACAATAGGTCTAACACCTATATAAGTATCTACTTTTTTAATTTTAAGCGTATGACATTCCTTCAATTAAAAGTATTATTAAATGAAAGGAAGGTGACAAATATATAAATACCATTAGTACTTCAATTACATTAAAATCGATATCAGGTTCAGTTAATGCACCAGCCCTTGCAAAGAATATAACTGTTACAATAGTCATTACCAAAATGTATAAAAATGGAATGATAATACACAAGGCAATTTTACTTCCTCTACTCATTAGTGCTTTTCTTATGTACAAAAAGATAAATTGATACATTGCATATGAAACCGCAATAATAGCGGTTAATAAGTTCAATAAAATATTTGATTTAAAAGAGATGTATAAAATAATACATATTGTACTTAAGATAACACCTAAAACTGTAAATAATATCGTTCTTTTTAATTGTAGTTTTTCTTCTTTAGCCTCATCAACCGGCTCAAATTGAACATCTATCCATAAAGTTTCTGGATTATTAACAATAATACTATATTCTTCAGCTTCATATATTCGTCTAAGTGTATGTAAATCTCTTTCAATTAATTTATATTTCGAATCCAACTCACCCTCAATTTTTTTCCTATTATTAAAACTAATAGGATTACATTTAAGTTCTAGTCTTGTTATTTTGTCTCCATCAAAGGTTGCTGATGCTTCAATTAGTTTTTTACAATATTGATTTTCAAAGTGAAAGAAAATTTGGTAATCTCTAATTTTATATTCTATCATATTGCTAGTTAAATATTGTTTAAACGATTCTAAATCATTAGGAAATATATAATTAAAAAACTTAAACTCCATCACTTCTTCACCTCAATTCAAATATTATATATCTAATTTTTCTTTTATGTTATTTAATACTTCAAAGGCTTTTTCAAAATATTCTAATTTACTCATTGCCTTATATTTATTATAGATACTTGTCTCTTTATCTTTACTTATCTTAAGTTCTAATGACAAGTTATCATTATACTTATGTTTCTTTAAGCGATTAATAAAACCGGCAATATCCATTATTCCATCACCTGGAATATAATGGAGGTCATCAGTCCACCAAATGTCTTCTCCAGTTACTCCTATATTATCATTTATATGAGTACATGTTAAATATTTACCATATTTTTCTAATTGATCCACACCTTTATTGTAACAAAGTTCATGACCTGTATCTAAGCAGAATCTAGCGTTATCATATTTATCAAATAACTCCTTACAAATTAAAGATAAATATTCTTCTCCTTCAACATTTTCAAAACAAATTAAAATATTATACTGTTTTGCATATTTTAAAAGTTCTTCAAAATATGAAATTCCTATCACTTTAGGATCATGCTCATTAAAGCCAATAAATGGATGGACAACCATTTTACTAACGTTTATATCATGACAAAAAGGAACACAAGATTTTAACGTAGCTAATAAACTATCTTTAATCTCACTATCTTCATACCAAAAATGATTTATATTAAAAAAAGGTGCGTGTATATAATCTATAAGAAGATTATTTTCTTTTATCATATTCGCTAATAATAAATTATCATTTCCCTCTTCCCATGAAAAGTTCACACCATCAAATCCTACTTTTTTAATGATTTTAAGCATTTCATCGATATCATCATTATAATAACCTATAATATTTATAAATAATTTTCTATTCATAAAAACAACTTCTTTACAATTTATTCTTTATCATATACTACATACTTATGTAGCCACTTCATATTTGCAAAATGAATTAAAGACATTGGAGTTAAATAATAATCTATGTCATTAATAGCATCTAAAACACTCCAAATTTTATTTGTCATATCATAAACATTTTCTTCTGTTTCATAGTGATCAAATACTGCGATAACATGAATCATTGATTTATTATTTAATGTTTTTCTAACAACAACTAATTTTTCAACACAAGTATTTTTAACAATATCTAACACCATATTAATTCCACTATCGCTAGATACAACTGTTAGATTATCTTTTGGGAAAAGTTTAGATAATTCTTCATAATTCATATCATTATCAAACGCACTCGCTTGCATATTTCTTAATTTTATAATTCCTGCCTCATCCCCAATAGATGAATAATATGAACCTAGAATTTGAATTGAATCTGTTAAATATTCACTATGATTCTCTTCTATTAATTTAAATAAATAAGAGGCTCCCTCTTCATTATGATCTAAATTAAGTAAAATAGCTCCTTTAATAAAACAAGCTCTCGATTGATTTGGATTGATCTCTAATATCTTATCACATACAATCGTTGCTTTTTCATATAAAGCTAATTTAAATAATTCAAAGGCAAGTGCGATTAATTTATCTTGTCTAGACTCTTCATTAATATTATCAAAGTTTGATAATGCTTTTACATATGCTTCTCTTACTACACTATATTGTTTTTCAATATTTTCTTTATTTTCTTTAATAAACTTTTCTTCAATTAAATCAGCTAGATACTTAAATTCATCTTTATCAAATGATACTTCTATTTTACTTACATTTAAACTTTCTTTTCTCTCAACAATTGATGGATGAGTTTCAAAACGACCCACAACAGACTTTTCTAAGAAAACTTTAATGTAGGCTTTATTACTATTATAATATCTTAAGAAATCATCATAGCCGATATTTAAAATATTATATAAAACATCACTAAAGCGTCCAATAGTAGTATCTTCTAAATATTGTTTATAATATAAATCATAAATATATATCTTAGCTAAGCCGTTAATAAAGGCTTCATTACAACCAACTTTATTAATAACATCATCCGCTTTTCTTTCATAAAAGATAGTAGAAAGGTAATTTAATAATTCAGTTTCAAAAGTAAGAGAATAAATATTTGGATATAATACTTTAAAATATAAGCTATTAGCTAAAGAGTCGATAGATGATGATAACTTGCTGAATTTTAATGAATAATCTGTATCACTATTAATAAAGTGAGCGAATTCATGATGTAAGGAAGCTTCTAATTCTTCTTTATTAAGTAATCTTAATATATAGTAACCAACAATAATGATAATAGAATCATCATTTTCTGTAATACTTAATTGCGAGTTATAACTATAAAGGATTTTAACTTTCTTTTTAACGTTATGATAACTTTTTACTTTATCAACAATATCATATAACTCCTTAAATTCTACTTCATCCATTAAGCAATTTTCCAACACTTCATTATTACCTAATTCCATTTTTCTTTTAGCATCAAAGATACTATAAAAATATGTGAATAATAAAAAATAAAGAAAATAAGGAACTACATAATCAATAGGACATAAAAATAAAATTAGATACATCAAAAATAATGTAATATAAGAATAAAAGCGAATATTATTATATTTCTTTAAAATTCTACTTCTTACTCCCTCAGGATTTTCAAGTGCTTCTTCTTTAGTTTTAAGTAGAAGGAGGATTAATTGTTCTCCTGATTTTTTCTTTTTAATCTTAGATAAATCTTTTATATTAATTATAAAGTTAGAAACAACGTTTGCGATAAGTAAAACCATTACTATAACTAACAATACATCTCTAAATGGAATTATATCTTTTAATAAATTTCCTAAAACACTTACTCCAACAACACTTATTAAAGCTAAAATAAATTTTAAGATCATTTTTAAATAAACTTTAATTTTCTTCATAATGCGAACACCTCGTTTAAATATATTATAAAAAACAAAAAGACATCATTCAACAGTTATCCCATAAATTTAAAACTTTAATTATGTAAAACTTATTAAATGATGTCATATAGTTAGATTTTATTAATTTATTCTATTTTTAAAATATAGATTGGGTTTATCATTTACCATATCTATTATATTTTATTGTTTTTTCATTTGTCTTAAGAAACATAATACCGCAATTAAAGTAGTAATTACACTATAAAGCAAAATAGGTAGGAAGTGTGATAAAGCTAATTCAAAGTTTCCAGCTAATAACCCTTTTGCAAACTCTACTGCATGAACAAATGGTAATAGATTAGCAAATTTCACAAAGAAATCTCCTACAAGGTTTAAATCAAACCATACACCAGATAGCCATGCTGATAGATTAGTAAGTAATGCACCACAAATACCACCTACTTGTTTAACACTTAAAACACTACCACATAAAAGTCCTAATGCTATATTAAAAATAGCCATCGGAATAATTCCAATTATTGCATAAATAATATTTACACTCACACTAAGACCTAAAGGAATTGCAACTAGATAGCAAATAGTAGTCTGCATAATAGCTATAGGAAGAATTGGAAGCATATAACCAATTATAAAATCCAATCCAGAAAGAGGTGAAGTATATAGTCTTTGTAAAAGAGAACTCTCTCTATCTTTAGCAATCAGTGTAGCAGAAAAAAGTGTCATAAATGATAATCCGAAGATTGTAATTCCTGGTGTTAACGCATCAATTTCAAATAAACTTACTGGAACATTTTTTTGTATAGCGCTTAAAAGTAACAATAAGATTAATGGAAATCCTAATCCAAAACAAAGCGTTAATGGATCACGTAAAATCTCTTTTGCACATCTTTTAGCAAACGTCATAATCTTCATATAGATGCCTCCTTCACAATAGAAATAAATGTTTTTTCAAAATCATCATTTCCACTTTTTAGATTAAGTTCTTCTACTGTTCCTACTTCTAAAAGATGACCATCTTTCATAATACCTATTCTATCAGAAAGTTCTTTAGCTTCTTCCATATAATGTGTTGTTAAAATAATTGTTACTTTCCCTTTTAAAGAACGAATCGTATCCCAAAGTTCGCTTCTTGCAATTACATCTAATCCTAGTGTTGGTTCATCTAAAAATAAAACTTTAGGTTCGCTAATAAGTGCCATAGCAATACTAACTCTTCTTTGCCAACCTCCTGATAACTTACCTGCTTTTTTCTTCATAACTGAATCTAGAAAAAATAGCCTAGCTAACTCTTTAATCTTTTCTTTTGTCCTATCTTTATTAAATCCATGAATCCCACAAATAAGTTCTAAATTTTCCTCTACAGAAAGATTTGGTGCAACCGCAGTCTCTTGTGGAGATACTCCTAGTAATCTTTTAACTTGTTTAGCATCTTCTTGTATACTATTTCCACAAATAACAGCATCTCCTTTAGTAGGTTTCGTTAAACACGATAACATTTTAATAACCGTTGTTTTCCCAGCTCCATTTACACCAAGTAAAGCAAAAAGTTCGCCTTCATTTATTTCTAAATTAAGATTATTTACCGCAGTTACATCTTTATACTGTTTACATAAATCAATTGTCTTTATAGCTACCATAAATATTCCTCCTCTTTTTATTTTATAAATAATTATAGTAAGATATAAATAATAAAATAGTCTTTTTACACTTTCGGTCATTTATATTAATTAATCGGTAAAGGATTAAAAAATAAAAACTCAGTCAAGTAATAACCGAGTCTTCTTTAAAAAATATATTTTATAAACTTAGAATATCAAAATCAGCAGAAACCACTATTTCTCCAATAGGCGAAATAATGTGCATTCCATTTCAACTATATAACGCTTATAATAAGAAATGATATAATATGTCAATCGCTCCATAACTAAGAATTTATAAGTTATTTACCAAATATATTTTTATTATATTTTTTTACAGCATATAGACAAATTACAATTCCAATTACTAAACCAATAACTAAGACTATATTGCCGACAGTCATATAAATAGTTTCTTTTGTTAATTCAGCAGGAATAAACAATACTCCATAAATAATTAAAGTTAAAGAAATAATAATCATTCCTACTCCAATGCATCTCCCAAATGGTAGTTTATTTTCTTCAGTAATATTATTTATGTGATAAGAATGCAACATTGAAATATTACCTTTGATATTAAAAATACCTATTACCAAACAAGCTATACCTACTAATATGCTTATACTGGCACCAACAATAGCTCCACCCATGTTATAATCCTCCATCTGAAAAATAACTTTTTTTCTTTGATTTGAAAAAAATTGGTTTTTATTTTAATTTTGAAATTTTTGATGTGTTTCCAATAACAATCAACTTCATATTAGAACTAAGTGGAAGATTAGGATCAATTTCAATATTAATATTTTTACCTTCCTTAATCGCAATTACATTAAGTGAATATTTCTTTCTTAAATTTAATTCTAATAAAGTCTTTCCTACCCATTCATTTTTTACATTTAATTCTATCATTGCAATATTATCTGTTAACTCAATTGCATCTACAAAACCAGAACTAATTAAATTTTTAGCTAGTCTTATACCGGAATCTTTTTCAGGAAATACTACTTTATCGGCTCCAACTTTAATCAATATTTTTGAATGCATTTCATTAGATATTTTAGCAATTACATTTTTTACACCTAATTCTTTACATAACATAACACTCATAACACTTGATTCTATATTCTCACCAATTGCTATAATAACTGTATCAACATTAGAAATACCTAATCTCTTTAATACTTCTATATCTGTTGTATCAGCACATTTACAAAATGGTAGTTCACTAGCTGCTAGGTTTACTCTTGTTTCATCATTATCAATTGCAATAACTTCAGCACCTGAATTAACTAATTCTTTTGCTACTGATAATCCATACCTACCTAATCCAAAAACTGCATATGTTTTATTTAAACTCATATTATTTTCCTCCTATCCTATACTTACTTCCTCTGTAGGATTTTTAATTATATTTGTTTGCTCTTTATCTGTTTTAAATGCAATAGCTAACGATATCGGACCTACTCTACCCAAATACATTGTTACTATTATTATTAATTTACCCCATAAATTTAAATATGGTGTTAAATTTCTTGAAAGACCTACTGTTGCTGTAGCACTTGTAGTTTCATAAACAATATCTACTAAACTTCTATCACTTGTTAAGCTTAATAATATTGTTGATAAACATAAAATAGCAAAGGACATACAAGTAACAGCTACTGCCTTACGAGTTATTTCAGTTGAAAGTGTTCTATCAAACAATTCAACTTCTCTTTTGTTTCTTATTGAAGCAATAGCAACAGCAAATAAAGCAACAAATGTAATTGTTTTAATTCCACCTGCTGTTCCAACTGGTGATCCACCAATAAACATTAAAATTATACATATAATAGTTGAAGCGTTTGTTAAATTTTCTTGTGGAATTGAAGCAAAGCCTGCTGTTCTAGTTGTAATTGATTGAAAAAATGATACTTGAATTTTATCAAAAAAACTTAAATCTTTAATTGTTAACGGATTATTATATTCGAATAATAAGATAAATAATCCACCGAATATTATTAATGCTAATGTAGCAGAAATAACTATTTTACTATGTAAGGTAAGAGCTTTGAAACATTTAAATTTATTTGATTTAAATTTCTTAATAACTCTTATTAAATCCCACCAAACAATAAATCCTAAACCACCTATAATTATTAAAAGTGAAGTTGTCAAATTAATAAGAGGATTAGTAGCATAATTCATTAAACTCGTCTCACCAATGATATCCATCCCTGCATTACAAAATGCAGATATGGAATTAAATATCGAAATCCATATCCCTTTTAAACCAAATTCAGGAATAAAAACAATCATATATAGTAAGGCACCTATAGCCTCAATTAATAAAGTTCCAACAAAAACATGTTTAATAAATTTTCTTAGACCATCCATTGTATTTAAATTAAAAGCATCTTGAATTAATTGATTATCTTTTAATTTAAATTTTTTATGGATAAACATCATAAATAGAGCCATAAAAGCTACTACTCCCAAACCTCCGATTTGAATCATAACGAGTATTATGATTTGACCAAAAGTACTCCACGTAGAAAAGGTCGATACTGTTACTAAACCAGTAACACAGGTTGATGTAGTTGCAGTAAACAATGCGTCTATATATGAAACCGATTGTCCAGTTTTTGAACTAATTGGTAATGATAATAGTAAGCTACCAAGTAGTATTACTATTAAAAAACTTAATAATATTATCTGAGTGGTAGATAATTTTAATGGCTTTCTCATCTTATATTCATCCCCTACTGTTTTAGTATAAAGAAAAAACGCCAATTTATTCATAATAAATTGACAGTCTCCACCCATAGCATTTTTTATTTTTCCAAAATTATAGCACTTTTCCTCTTAAAAATCAATTACTCTATTTTAAAAGTATTATATAGCAAAAATTTTTATTAAAAGAAACAAGCTATTAAACTTTACATTCTAGCTTTTAATCTTAAAATTCTATTTCTATTATATCTTTGCATAATTACAAACATTAGATCAAATAACGCGCTCAAAATAGATGTGATAATAAATGCCAAAGGCTCACCAAACCATATAATTGCAATTATTGGCATAAAACTTAAAACGAAAATTATTTCATGCACTATTTCAGACTGACACATTGTCATTAATACCTCATCCCAACTATGCTTTGAAATATCAAATAATTCAGGATTATATGTAGGCATTTTATCTTTCCATTTTTTTACCTTTAATTTATTATATATTTTCATTTCAATTTTACTAACTTTAAACCATCTTCTATTATAATTTACTTTATTATTTAAAATAAAATCAACGGAGTATCCAACTATTAATCTCATTGTAAAATGATAAGCAGTTGTTCCAAAAGTAATTGCTAATGTATAAAAAAGACTATTATTAATATTATAAAAAAGGATGCAGAAAAGCACAGTTAAAATTATTGATAATAATGATGAAATTTTAATTACTTTAGCCATTTTTAATCCTCCCTACTTTTTTACAAATTCTTATTGAACAATTACTTATTTATTGAATTAATTATAACATTTTATAATAAAATTTTCTATAACATGTACTAAAATAGGAACTGGTCATTATGATAATACTGTATATCCATTAATAACAACACATTGTGTAACGTATAAAAGATTTAAAATAAAAAAAGCAATACCATAAATTTACGGTATTACTTGTTTTATTATTTCTTATTTATTGCTTTTATCGTATTTTCTATATTCTTTTTCAATATTAATTTGAAATCTTTCAAGTTTAATTTGAATTTCACCTAAATATTTATTAATAATATCATTACAATAACCATTTATCTTTTCAGCTGCACCTATAACAACTGCACTTTGTTTTTTAATTTCATTTACATTCTTTTCTAATTGAGTAAGTTTATCTTCTAAATAAGATTTCTTTAAACGTTCAAATTCATTTAATATATCAATTTTAGCTTTAATCTCTAATTCTTCTCTTTTTGCTTCTAATAAAAGCTCTTTAAAATTAGTAGTTAAAGATACTAACATATTAAGTAATACAACCATATATGCAGGTCTAACAATATACATATCTTCATAATCTCTTACTTTTAAAATAGGTAAATCATTAGGATTATCTAATTCTAGATTCGAAACCAAAATAGCGTATTTACATCCTTTTTTAACTCTGTTTTTATGTAGTGCTGATAAATAATCTGCATTTTTCTTTTTATGAATAGAGTTTGGATTTTCATCTTTCATTTCTAAACAAACACTAGCAAGTAATTCATTTTCATCACACTCTTCACTCGCATAGATTTTAAAGATGTAATCTGCCTTAGACCCAGTTGCTTCTCCTTCATCTTTAACTACTTGATTATCTTTACTCCATTTACAATTTAAGAAACCATTTTGCATGTAACTAATCATTTCATTATTACACCAAGTCTCTAATCCTTCACCAATCATTTTAACGTTAAGAGCGGCTTTTCGATTTTGTAATTCTTGATATAACATATCTTTTTGATTAATAACTTCAATTTTCTTATTAATTTCTTCACTATGTTGAAGTCTTAATTTATTCAATTCTTCTTCATACTCTTTTTCTTTTTTTACTAATGCAATTTCATTTGATGCTAATAACTCTGTTAATTGTTCTTTTAATGCAGTAATTTCAGCTGCATATTTTTGTTCTAATGTTAAACGTTCATTTTCAATAGCTTGTTGTTTAGTTTGTTCTAAAACTTCAACTTTTCTTTCTCTAACTTCGATTTCATGTTGCATATTCTTTTTAAGTTCTGCAACAAACATTTCATGAGTTTTTTCTAATTCTAATTTTTGATTTTCTAAAACTTGACGGTTATTTTTTTCTAATTGATTAACAATACCTTTTAATCTTTCTATTTCTAAATTACTTGTTGATTGAATTCTTTCAATTTCAATTGTCTTATTTGCATCATAATTTGAAATAGTTTCTTTTAAAGTATTAACTTCAGCATCATATTTTCTAGAAAGTTCTAATCTTTGAATTTCTAAAGAATTTTCTCTTTCTTGTTTTAAAACCATTTCTAATTCATGTAACTTTTTTTGATATACTTCTTCTCTACCAGAATCAATAGCTTCTTCAATAACTGTTAAATCAACATTAGTTAATTCAGCTAAATTAATTAGATCACCTTTTTCGCCATCTTCTAATAAAATTAATGTATTTTTGTCTTTAACGATAACTTGTAGTTGTTTCATATTTATATTCTCCTTCCTATAATTATATAAATACCATTTTCATTCTACCACAATTTTCTAAACTTAATTAGTGCATTTTAACTTTAATTTTATTAAATCACTTTATTAAGTTTTATGGCAAAATCAACACTTAAAAATCAAAAGACTAAACTACATAATTATAATTTAGCCTAATTCATCATATTTACTTGTTGATATCTTTTAAAGATAAGAGGCAAATACTCTCAACACTAAGCCGTTTTTCGCAGTATGTTTTTATAAAAACATCTCTGGGAAATATGTAAAAAGGTGGAATCATAAAATTCCACCAAAATTACTCAATAATTGTAATTATTAAAGCCAAGTTTACTCATGTCATAAGTTGACGAACTTGCGAATTTATCTAATGCCATTGAAATAAGCAACGCGCAATATGAACTACTAACATATTCAGTCCAATCACCAGTATGCCATGAGAAATCAACGCTAGAAGAACTTGTAAATGTAGGTGCATAAAATTCTCCCGAACCATCATTGTTTACAGTTGGCGAAACAAATTTATAATCAAAAAAGTAATCAGCATCATAATCATCTGGAATATAAATTTTCACCCAACTACCACGAGAGTTATCATTTTTAACATTTGCATAGAAAAGAGATAATTCATCAGTCAAAGGATCATAATCTAACATTCCTGTGTACATGTAATCATCCGAAAAATCTATACTAAAAATGAAAGTATATATACCATCATCATAAACACCTTGATTTTTAACATCTTTTTTTATTTCAGCAACTAAATTTTTGTAACCAACATATTCGGATTCTCTAATAAATTCAGCAATAAAAGTTGTATGTTCTTGAATATTAGTTAAAGATTTATTCCAACCACAAAATTCATATGTATATTCATAATCTCCTGATGTATATGAAGGCTTAGTAGGAGTATATCCTTTATATTCGGCATCATCTCCTTCTAAAACTTTTGTTTGATAAAGAACTGTACCATCATTCATTTTAAATACTACATCATAAATATTTTTTTCTACCCAAATAGCATTGTAAACAGTATCTTCATATATAGGAATATCTAAATCTTTATCAAATCCTTCTACATATCTAGCTACATCGTTTTCTTCGTAATAAGGATAATACATTTCAACGTTTGGTGCAGTTCCTACTTCAGTTTTACACACATAATCATATTGTTCATCATTCTCATATTTAAAAGTTGCATAAACATAATTAACTTCTTTATACACAGCGATTAGTGTCGTATCATTATAAATTTTGTAACTTGAAATATCTTCATTCCAACCATTAAACAAATATTCAACTCTATCATTATTACTTTCCTTAAGTGGAGTATTTCCTGAATAATATGCAGTGCCACCATATTCAATATTTGAATAGCCTAAAATTGTACCATCGTAGTTTTGGAAAGTAACTACATATTCTCTTATAGAAGAATCATACTGTGCTTTGAAAATAGTATCATTATAACATGGGACATTTGCATCTTTATCCCATCCACTAAATTCATAAACCTCTTTTTCCGTAGGTTCTTTATAAGGAATATCTCCTTCATAATTTACAATTGAACCATAAGAAATTCTTTTGTGTTGTAAAATTGTATTATCATAATTTAGAAATGTAACGAATACTTCTTCTGGATTATCATTATTAGCACTACAGCCAGTTACAAAAGAAACACCTAATAAAGATATTAAAATAAATAAAAAAATTCTTATCTTTTTCATCTTAAAACCTCACTATTTCTTCTTTTTTAACAAGAAAATGAATGCACTAGTTGAGAATAATGAAATTATCCCCATAATAATAGTTGTAGGAATAGCCCACGAATTATTTGAATCTACAAATTCAATATTAACTTGAACTAAATAAGATACTTCGTTATACCCATCATTTAAAGTTACTACAAAACAATCATACCCTTTTGTATCTTTATACGAATAATAAGTTAATTCTCCTGTTTGTTCATTTATTACAGCGTTCCCTTTAACACCTTGAGTAGTTATAGAATATAAAATTTTATCTCCTTCTATATCTTTACCTTCTATTTTTCCATTAACCACAGAGTCTGATTCTAAATTTAACATAACTTCTGATGCAGTTGGTTTACTATTCTTAGTAATTTCCACAAAAACAATAACTTCTTGTTTATTATAGCCATCATCAATTAATACCTTAAAAGAATCTTTGCCATAATACATCTTATCAGTTGTTTTATATTCATACTCACCTGTTTGACTATTTATTGTCACTACACCTTTATTAGGAACTTGATTAACACTGAATGTTAAAATATCATTTTCAATATCAGTTACAGAAACAATTCCAGCTATACTACCATCTTGATTTACAACAATATTGATGTTAGCTACATCAGGACTTTCATTTTTAATTATTGTTACTGTTACTAAAACTTCTTTAGTGTTATAACCATCACTTATATTAACTGTAAATGTATCTGTTCCAACATGATCGATTTGACTAAGTGTATATTCAAACTCACCTGTTTCACTACTTATTGCAGCTATACCCTTGCTTCCTTGAACTCCAATACTATATGTTAAAACATCATTTTCTAAATCAGTAGCTTGAATTTTTCCACTACAACTTCCTCCCTGATTAACATTGATGCTTAAATCAGTAGTACTTGGGGTTTCATTTTTAATTATTGTTACTGTTACTAAAACTTCTTTAGTGTTATAACCATCACTTACATTAACTGTAAATGTATCTGTTCCAACATGATCGATTTGACTAAGTGTATATTCAAACTCACCAGTTTCACTATTAATTACAGCTATACCCTTGCTTCCTTGAATTCCAATACTATATGTTAAAACATCATTTTCTAAATCAGTGGCTTGGATTTTTCCACTACAACTTCCTCCCTGATTAACATTGATGCTTAAATCTGATATGTTAGGTGCATTATTAATTACTACCGTAACTTCAACATATGCACTATTTTTCCCATCAGTTACAACTACAGAGAAAGTATCTACTGATGCATTATTATTACTAAATACAGTATATGTATATTCTCCTGTTTGAGAGTTTAAATTAAGAGTGCCGTGTTGAGGTTGTAATGCTAGAGAGTATACTAATGCATCGCCATCTTCATCACTTCCATGCACTTGTCCACTTGTTGAACTACCTTCTGATACATTAATTGTAATATTACTTTCTTCAAAAATAGGATTTGTAGAAATGTGAATATATACAGTTACATATTTTGTATGAACATCGTCACTAATAACTATAACAAAAGAATCATTTCCTGCACCTTCTCCGGCGAAATATGACCAATTACCATCATTAGTAACAATTGCTGTTCCTTTATAACCTTGTTGTGATATTGTATAAGTTAATACATCACCGTCTTTATCTGTTGCAATAATGTTTCCAGTAGTTATTTCTCCTTTATCAACATTAGCATTAATAATGCTATTTTCTACTTCTATATCTGATTCTATATGAATTCCAATTTCAATTTCAGTAACAAAGTTGCCATCACTTACTCCCAAAATAAACAAGTCATCTCCTGCTGTATTTTCATTCGGAACATAAATATATCTACCTGATGTAGGATCAATAGAAGCAGTACCTTTATTTCCATGAGATACAACAGAATACGTTAATTTGTCACCATCATCATCCATTGCTTCAACTTTACCCGTATAATTCGTATTAACATTCGTAATTAAATTGGTAATAGTACTATCTATAAATTCAGCTGGTGTATTAATAGTTAAATTATATGTGATTGTTTTTGATGTGTTTCCATCAGTTATATTTATAACAAACGAATCTGTTCCTTTAGCTGTTTTTAATGCATTATATGTCCATGCGCCTGTATGTTCATTAAGATTAATTGTTCCTTGAATTGGATAATTAACAACGCTATAAGTTAATGCATCACCATCTAAATCAACAGCATCAACTTGTCCAAATGTACTCTTTCCTTGATTAACAACTACATTTGTATTTGATGTATCTATACTTAATTCAGTTTCATTATGTACTATCACAAAAATAATTAATTCATCACAACCATCTGAAACTTTAATTGTAAATGTATCGTCACCTGCTGCATCGCCATATGGAGTGTATGCAAATGCACCATTTATTGAATTTATAATAACACTTCCCATAGAAGGTTGTGTATCAATTGTATATAACAAAGTATCTCCATCAGGATCATCACATGTCGCAACACCTGTAACTGTTATATTTTCTGTTTCTAAAATAAGCGATAATTGCTCAGTAACAGGTCGTCTATTTACAATAACATTAACTGTTATTATTTTAGCAACAACACCATCAGTAACTTCAATATCAAAAGAATCTGTCCCATAGAAATTATTAAATGGAATATAAATATATTCTCCAGTATTTGAATCAATATTGGAAATACCGTTATTAGCAGCAGTTTTAATATTATAATCTAAAGTATCTCCATCTTTATCACTTGCAACTATCCTATCTGATAAAGATGTATTTTGACTAATTGTTTTATTTATAATATCATTTGTTTCAATTTCTGATTCAATATGAACATCGATACCAATAATAATAGAATCTGTTCCATCATTAACTAAAACTTCAAAAGAATCATTTCCTGCAACATTTTTATTTGGATAATATGTATATTCTCCTGTTGTTGGATTTAAAGACACGCTTCCTTTAGAAGGTTTAACATTTAACGAATAAGTTAGTGCATCTCCGTCTATATCAGTACATTCTACTCTGCCTATATAATTTGTATTTTCGTTTGTTATAATATCTAAAACAACATTTGAATCATTAGGTAAAGTATTTTGATAAATTTTAATAGTTAATTCATATTGCCCATAAGTATAATCTACTAAAACTACAAAAGAATCTTCACCAATACTACCAACATTCGGAGTATAAGTATATTCTCCTGTATTTAAATCTATAACAACTGTTCCATTTGCAGGTTGTGTTTTAATTGAATATGTCGGAATTACACCATTTGCATTTGTTTTAATCACATTACTATAAGTAACACCTTGTGTAATTGTTTTAGTTAAGGTTGTTCCACCATCATTTACTGCAAACAAATTAACAGTATATTCAACTTCTAATGGTTTATATCCATCATCTATTTTTATAGCAAATGTGTCTATTCCATAATCATTACCATTTGCAGTATAAATATAATTACCTTCATTATCTATAACAACATTTCCTTTAACAGGTAATTTAGATATAGAATATGATAAAGTATCGCCATCAATATCTTTGGCACTAATATTGCTTGAATAACTATTTATATTCAATAAATCAAGATTAATTGTCGTTTCATCATCATATGATATTAAACTTTGAATATGGACACTCACAGGATATTCTACTGTACAATAGCCATCACTTACACCAATAACAAATTCATCAGAACCTGCTAATTCATTACTTGCAGTATAAGTAAATGAACCGGCATTATTATTTAAAACCACTTCACCTTTTAAAGGTTGTTTAATAATTGAATACGTCAAATTATGATTATCTGGATCAGTAGCAGGAACAACACCTGTATATGTTTTACCACACTCTACATTAAATGAAGGTGTTCCCCCAGTAAACACAGGTTTCCTATCTATATATATATTAACTTGATAATTAACCACTACTCCATTATATGAAATAGAAATAACAGCGGTATCTTCACCATATTCATTTGCGTTAGGTGTATATGCAAATGAACCAGAATCTTTATCGATAATAAATGTCCCTTTAGAACCATCTTCTATAACACTATATTCACTTCCACCACATTGATAAAATGAATCATTAAAAACTTCATTTGAAAAAGCATTAAAATTAAATGATTTAGTTTCATCAAATGTCTTAATCATAGTAGGTATAGTTCTTATTGTTGTATCATCGTGTCCTAATTGCCCATATGCATTATTTCCCCATGTATACACCTTTCCATTTTCATCAAGTGCCAAAACATGTTGTTTACCTGCAGAAATATTAATAAATGAACAGGGTGATTCGACCTTCAATGGAACATTGGTTACAACAGAGTCAGTGATATTAGCTCCCAATAACGAACAATTATCATTATAGCCTAAAGAATAAATGTTTCCTGATTTATCCAAAAAGTAAGCTGTATTTCGACCGTTAGTTCTTGTTTTATTAACAGAACATTTAATAATATCGTTTAAAGAAGATAATTCAACATCTTCAAAAAAAGTCAAAGGTTTATAATCCGAATTATAGCAAGCTTTTCCGTTGATATTTGTAACTTTACCATCAGCCAAAACAACAAAGCCATAATAAGAGAAAGAGTTTGCTATATAAATGTCATCGGTTACATACATCCCAGGGTTGTCAAAATAATAAAAAAAATCAGAAACTCCATCATAAGAAATTATTTGATCATCAAAAGACAAAATTGTTTTTTCTATAGTTCTTGGAAAATATGCATCAAAGGGTCCTACATTAATATATGTTTTGTGGCTCGTTAATATAGGAACACTAATTGACCTTTTGTCTATTTGAAAAATATTGTGAGACTTTAAATTTGCTCTTTCGTATACAAGAGAGAAAGATGAATTATTATACGCTAACGAGTTCACAGTCTCTATATATGTATAATCTAAACTATTCAAAATATTATTATTAGTTTGGTGAACTGAAAAAATATTATTTCCTACATCTACATCTTTATGTAATTCGTTATCTATTTTACAAGGAAGTAACGAACTAAATTCTTTATTTTCCAAATTATATCCCCAACAATAAAGGTAGCCATCTTCATCAATAGCCGCTGAACAAGTATCTCCAGCACTTATCTTCTTAAATTTATGACCTCGCATAATTTGTACTGGAGTCGGTTGATCTATTGTAGTACCATTACCTATTTGTCCATAATCATTTCTTCCCCATGCCCATAAATTTCCTTGTTGATCTAAAGCTAAATTATGATCTGTACCAGCGGCGATATCAACAATTTTTAAATCATTTAATTGTACATCACTTTTAGCTTCAACTTCAACTAAACTAAAGTTAAAAATCAAAGATAAAAATACTACAACTAAATTGATGATTACAAAAAATTTACCTATTCTAAAACTCATATTTTTTCCTCCAATATGTACCTTTTAAATTCAAATCGAACATTATATTATTCGAAATATTTAGCTTTTAACCAAATATATTTATTTTTTACATTTTCATCAGCGTGTGCTATTCCGTAAGTAATTAATTCGTGTAATTTATTTGAAATTTCTTCTCTTTCTATTGTTAAATCTTGATTGTTAATATGTGAAACCCACTTATATTTTCCATCATATTTCAAATAATCTATTGCATCTTCAATTTCTTCTTTTACTTCATCATATACAAAAATAATTTTATCCATATGCAACAGATAATCTTCAATAAAATGTGAACTTAAAACCACCATAGGATTTTTAATTATTTTTTCAAGTTCTACCACTTCATTAATTGCAGGGCCAAAAAAGTTATTATCGTCATAAAAAACCTTTCCAATAGTTATTGCACCTCTAATTAGATAACCTCTATTTATTATATTAGCTTGAATATCTGCTATTTCCCAAACCACAGATGATATTGGATTTTCCTCTAGTGGAAAAATAGCAAAAAAACTATCTGATAAGAAATAAATACTCTTTTTTGAGACCCCATCAGGTCTAATAGATAAAAGATAATGTTGTAATTCACAAATATCGTTAAACTTATTTTCATCTTTTTCACTTTCAAATACTAAATTTTTAAACCCCAATATATCAAAGTACGCAACATAGCAAGTTTTATAACCAATTCCCATTTTTAATCTCCTCAAATTTTAATATTTATTTAAATACCTTTAATCTAACTTGTACCTCTATTATTAAAATCAATGGTTAAAAACATGAACAATAGTGTAAAAACTTATTGTTATAAATTGAAAAATAATGCTGAAAATGGTAAAATCTATCCATAGATAACTAAAAATGACCATCTATTTTAATAATAGATGGTTAATTAATGTTAAATTTAGTGCTATTAAAATAATAACTGGTTATTTTTATAGTAGTATACCTACCTTATTCATCTCTTGAATTTTATAATCAAGCAATGAATGCGCATATCTATTTAATGTAATGGAAACGTTAGTGTGACCTAATATTTCTGACAATGTTTTAATATCCATACCTAATTCCAAAGCTCTTGTTGCGAATGTATGACGTAAGCAATGATAATTATAATGTTTGATATGACATTTAGATAATATAGAATCAAAGGTTCTTTGATATGATCTAACTTCAACAATTGTATTGTTTCTAGTGGAAATAAGATAATCACTTTTAGAATTATTCTTATGTGCTATCAATAGATTTATAAGTTTATCAGGCAATGGGATTATTCTGTTAGATTTTTTAGTTTTGGGCTTGTCGACGACTATTACATATTTACCTTCTATTTTCGCAGAATAGGAGGTTTTTTTTATTATCATTAACTTTTTATCAAAGTCAATATTATCCCATGTTAAAGCCAATAATTCTCCTAACCTAATACCTGTATATAATGATATAATTATTCCTATATAATTTGATTTAGGATTTGATAAACAATAATTTTCAATACTTTTTTGTTCTTCTCTTGTTAGCGCTAGAACTTCTTTTTCTGTTGCTGGTGGAAGTTTGACTTTTAATGTTGGATCTTTAATAATTAATTCTAATTCCAATGCTAATTTGAAACCTTGTTTTAATACTTGAACAATTCCATAAATAGTGTTAGTAGCTAATGGTGTATTTGATTTGATGCAATTCATATCTAATAATTTACAAACATAATCTTGCACGACAGCACAATTACACTCCATTAGTTTTACTTCACCAATCAAAGGAATTATATACCCTTTAACTACTGATTCATATTTGTTATAAGTTCTAATTTTCACAGTTGGCTTAATATATTTTTCAAGCCACAATTCAAATAATTCTTTTACTTTCATAGGCACTCCTTAAATATTATATTTTTATTAATGATATAACATTAATTTAGAATATTTTAAAATGTTTTAACAAATCTTCTATTACAATCCTTTTTCTAGAGAACACGGATATTCTATTTTTATACATGGCCTAGAACTCATCGTGCAAACTATCCCTTATTAATAACAAATATCTTTTCTCAGTCTATGCCAATATTATATAAACATATAGGTACAAGGGGTGACCTTCTAATAGTTTTTTTACATAATAAAAAGCTATAATTTTGAGTAAATCATAGCTTAATAATTTTTAATATTAAATTACTAGAGTTATTTTTAAAGCTCTTTTTTCAGCGAAAGCTGGCAGACACACTCAACGAGTAATACAAAGCCTCTAATTCATATCTACTATTTTAATTATCTCCCAGTGTCCTTTTTTATCCGAACCAACTCGCTTTATAATATTTAAATCCACTAAAGATTTTATATTTCTTCTAATAGTTTCTGCAGACTTCTTAATTTCTAAAGCTAACTCTATATAAGTAATATTAGGTTTATTTTTTATTAATGTGTAAACATATTGTTGTGTTTTATTCAATTTTACACCCACATTTACACCCACATTTTTATTAGATTTGTTCTTATTACTATTTAAAACATCTTCATCAAAAGGAAGTACAACATTAATATAATTTTCATCAATATTAAATACTTCTTTTCCATAAAAGGCAATCACATCAGGAATGCCGTGACCTGTTTGTTCTGAATATTCTAAATCATTAAATATTCTCATTAAAGCTTTATTTCTTGGTGTACTAACCCCTTTAAAGAACATTTCTTCTGTCTGTCCATACGGAAGACCTCCATACGAAATAACTTCTATTCTATCTTCAAATAAATACACAGCCGGTTCAACTCTAGTCCAATCGTTATGAACCATGGCATTGATCAAAACTTCCTTTAAACTATGCATATCTAACAAGCGTTTATCTATTCTTCTTGAACCTGTCATTGTAGACATAGTATAGTTTTCAGCTTCTAATCTGTTTAAAATTCTATCAACAGCAACCAATAAACATTGGTATCCATATTCACTTTTTTCAAGTAGAACTGATTTATCTTTACCTTGAAATCTTGCAATCTTGATTGATATTCTATTTTCATCACTCATCAATTCAGCTAATAAATTATATTTTTTATTTTTTGTTAATAAATCTAAATTTTCTTCAAATGATTCATCGTTAATATGATATTTCATCTCACTGTAATAAATTTTTAATTGCTTAAACGTGAATTTGCTTCTTGTACTTTCTATTTGAGTAATATCATTGCTGAATAAAATAGTTTGATTAAATTTATTTATTATTTGAGATTCTGTCATACTTCTACAACTAGTTCCAACTCTCATATAGCACCCTTTAGAACTTCTACCATATTTGTTAATGTAATATAATGATGATCCTTTTTTAACTTGAACCTCTATAATAAATTTACCTTCTTCATATTTTGCTGATACGCTAACTAACTCTTGAGGATTTGGCATTATTCCTGTGGAAATAATATCAGATATTTTTTTCATAGTTTCATCTAATTCCACTATCCCACAAATTTCACCATTATCCTCTATTCCAATATAAATTACACCATCATGAGTATTTAAGAAAGCAACAATCTCTTTTTCAAAAGAGTCATTTAAATTTCGCTTTAATTCTATTTTCTCAGTTTCAAAATACTTCACATTTTACTCCAAAACTAATTTTTCTCCAAAATATTCTCGTTTTGCAATCTCATCAGAAAAATACACATATATAAAATCACTCCAACTTCCATAATCAATCCATATATACTTCTCATAAAAATTTATACGTTGATAATAACATTTTTTTATATGTTTATTTATGTAATCTTGAATAATTTGCTTTGCTTCAACCACATCATTTGTTTCACCTACAAACTTTAAATCCGTATGTCTTCCGCCTTTAATTAAGTACTTATATTTTTGATTTTTATCCATTTTCTTAATCCCTTTCCCAATACTTTAAAAATTCTGGTATTGTAAATTCTAATTCTTTATATCCATTTTCATCGAAAATTTTCTTTACTAATTTTGTGTTAAAAACATCATTAGGACCCCACTTGCCAACACATATTTCAAATTTAACTTGTTCTAATAAACTAATAAAAGAGCGATTTGCTTTGCAAAACCTTTTTACACATCTTTTTTTATATTCTTTTTCAGCATCTTTACTCTTGTCCCTATTTTTATATCCAAAACATGCATAAGCATTTCTTTTTGTTTTATAACCATATCCTTGCGCATCATCTAACACTTCTCCAGTTTCTTTATCAATGATAATATATCTCGGTGAAAAATCATTATCTTCACTCCCGCCTCTCACAACTTCTATTTTTTTATAATCAACCATATTATTCACTTCCGCTTTTTTTAATTTAACTAGGTAATTGTTACAAATTATGTTATACTTTCTTCTAATATTTCATTGTAATATTTCATATAATCTTCGACACTATCGGGATATATCGAAAGATACGTATTAATTAAAATATCAAATTCCTTCTTGATATCAACATGCATAGCATAATTCAATAAAACATCTAACATTCTCTCAAAATCATTTTGTGATAAGAATATGTTGTGTTTGGCATCTTCACAAATAAGAGAAACTTCTTCTATAACAACATGATAATAATTTTGCATCTCTATTTTCAGTTGTAACACCATTTTTTTAATTTCTTCTATCTCTTCTAATATTTCCTTTTCATTAAAGTCAGTTAATACCATATCATTTTCTTTCATTTAGTTACCTCTCTTGATGTATATTTTACATTTATTATTGTATAATGTATATTTTAAATTGTCAAATAATTAATGTAGTATTTACATTTTTGAGAAAATATTTTATAATTGTTATGGTGATCAAATATGAGTTTTGGTGAAAATTTAAAAAAATTAAGAAAAAGAGCTAATTTAAGTCAAAGTGAATTAGCAAATCTATTAGGGATAAATCAATATAATATTTCATTTTGGGAAATAGGTAGAAGTGAACCAAATATAGAACAAATTATAAAAATATCTGAAATATTAAAAGTTCCAACTGATTATCTTCTAGGTAAAGATGTTATTTTAACTTCTTCTATGGAAGAATTTCAAACTGTAACGAACCATTTCAAACAAGATATTGAAGATGAAATGTTAAATGAACTAATTAGTTTATATTCTTCTATATCTAATGAAAAAAAGAAAGATTTATTGCAACTAGTTAAGTCACTAACAAATCTTTCTAAATAACTATTAATAATATGTAGATGCAATTTATTTTGCATCTTTTTATTTTTCTGTTCTAAACAACAAAACTGCATGATAGCATCTTTGTTACAAAATCTTTTAAAAAAAGATGTCTACTTTATTAATCATTTACTTCTACATCTAATATATTTATTTTATTTCTCTTTAATAAGAATGTATAAGCTATAAATGATACTATACTGTCAAAGGCATTACCAATACCAAACATTAGTGCTATACCAATTAATGAGGGCTTAAATACACCTGTTACATATAGGATAAAGCAAATACCATAATATATAATGTTAGTTACTACAGATTCAAACAACATATAATGTGTTTTACCTAAGCCATAGAATGTTGCATCAAATACATTTTGAAATGCATAAAGTACGTAAAAGCCTATTAAAATTAATACTAATGTAAAGAGCTTATCTACATCACTAAACTGTAATACATGTTGCATAAAAGGTTTATATAATGGTATAGTGATAAACCAAATTAAACATATACCTAAAGTTATTATAAAATAACCTAAGGAATTGTTCTTTACTGCAGTGTGGTTAGTAGATGTTTCTTGCTTAATTAGTTCACCTAATTGACTAATTGGTAATAATAGCCACCCCCATATAAAGTTATTTGCAACCCAATATGTTCCTTGCTCTCCTACTACATTTACCATTCTACAAATCATAACCATATAAAATATATTTCTAACAAAAGATTCTAAGCCTGATATTCCACCAATTCTTGCAAAATCCTTAATCCATTTAAAATTTAATTTTTCTTTATTAAATACATTAACACCCTGTTTAAATAATAAGAATAATGTGACAGCAAATAATATTAGATTTACTATAATATTTGTAATTGCAATTCCATTCACCCCTAAATTCAATGAACATTTTAATGTAGATACAAAGAATGTATCAAAAATAACACACAATACTAGCTTAACTCCAGTTAAAGCATATACCTGCTTATCCTTGCCTAATGTTACTAGTGTTACTAAAGCAAATTGTGATAATATTGCAAATACATTTGCAACACTCTCAATTCTGATATATGTTGCAGAAGCATCAATAATATCAGGTGATGTTGCCATTAGTTTTAATAACGGATTAGCACAAGTAATAGTTACTAGTGTTAATACTAAATATACTCCTAATGTAATTATTAATCCTGTTTTTAATCTATTGGTCAATTCTTTTTTATCTAATAATACCTTACCCACAAAATAGAATAATGGTAATATTATTGCTTCATTTATTATTTCATAAATTAAATTAACCCACGATAACTGTCCAGCTATAGAAAATGACCATTCTCCAGGTAATTGTCCCAACCAAAATACTCTTATGGTTGTATAGATTGTAGGACATAATCCCATTATTAATAAAGCAATAAATAACTTATAATTTATATTCTTTAAAGATGTTTTTAATTTGTTCAACATTTTATACCTCGTTTATTAAATGTATATATTAATTTCCAATTTGATTTTACCATAAAATAAAAGACCAAACTACCATTGCAAGTAATTTGATCACTATAATATATATTTCACTAAACTGGTTTTTAGTCACTTACTCGCGAAAGAAGACAAACACTCTCAACGCGTCCAACAAAGTCTCTAATTCATATCAACAAAACATAATGAATATCCAACAAGATCATATAAAGCTCTTCTTTTTACAACTAATGAATTTTCCTATTAACAATATGTTTGACTAGCTGATTTTTTGTCATTGGCATCAACCACAAAGACATCAATTTCATACCCTTCTGAAAGTAATTTACATTTTGCCATTTCTATTTCTTTTAAACGTTCTTCTTTTTTCTTTCCATCTATAACATCATCTACAACTAAATATATCATATTTTTAGCTTTTTCTGCTTTTTGATATTCTAAAATTTGGTGTTCTATACCATTCAAATAATCATCACTACCTAATCTTTTCATTTCAATTATAGTTTTATCATTACCTCTTGATATTTTAAAGTCTAATTGACCACGCCCGTTATTTCCTTCACAAGTAAAATCCCAATCATTTTCGCGCGATTGTAAAACACCAATCATTCTAAAAGCATCTTGACACTTTTTTTCTACAACCTTTCTAAGATCATTTTTTAATATTCTATAACAACCATTATTTTCAATTACGTTTTTAAAATTTTCTATAATTTCCACTGTGATTTGATATGATTTTTTGCCAATAGTGTCAATTTTAGGAAGAATCAAATAATAATCTATCATTTTTAATAGACCAACTTTATCTATATCAAAATTATATTCTTGATACTCATCGTTTTCGAAGTGTTCAAAAAATGTTTTAAATCCTTTTCCATTAATTAAATATGATATAAATGCATTTGTTTTTTCTTTTTTTGAAGCATCATTTAACGCCTTACCTATTAATGCATTTACTTGCGATCTACATTCAGAATTAATTTTTATTGCAGCATCTACATTTAGCATATATCTTGGCATTGGTATTTCAGATAAAATAGACATTGGTAAATACCAAATTTCCTTGCCTTTATCCGTAGTAAAGATTTTTTCATCACCAAAAATCTCAAAATTAATTTGCTTGGTATACGCTATTATATCGTCTTTAATAATGTTAGCAATCATATCACTTATAAAATCAACACCAACACCTTCAGCTAAAAGTGATACAATCATAAAAATATTCTCATCAATTTCTTCATATTTGATTAAATCTGAAACACATCTTAAAAAACCCTCCCTAATACTTTTAGAAGTTAAACCCTTTCCGAACTCACCGTCAGCAAGTCCTATCTTGATTTCGTTCACCTCTGGAAAATTAAACTTTTTCATAGCTTCCTTAAAAATTCTTTCATTTCTAGATAAATTATAAACTTTTAATAATGAATAAATCCCCCTAAAATAATTCATTATTTTTTTGTAGGATTCCATAAAATATTTCTCTTTTGTAGATTGTAAAGCCTTAATGTTTATATAATATTTAGCATCAAATTCTAAAAAAGAATCCAAAACTCCTCTTTTTCTAAATTCTGCATGTCTAGTCCCTATATATTCGGATACAAGCATAATCATCATCTCCCTTTTCAAACATACTGATTACCTCAATAACTAAATCTTTAACACAATTATAATATTATTTTCTTGCTATTTTAGTTGGAAAAACAACGTATATAATTTTATTATAGAAAAACACAGAACAATAAAAAAATATATAAAAAATGCAAAAACCTTCAATATAGATCTTTGCATTTTAAAATTTATTTATTTTTATATAAAATTTCATACAAATCAATCGCTTGATCAAAAATTGCTTCAAGCATATTAACAACTATACTATTACCAGCAAGTTTATACATTTTATCCCTTGAGAAAAATAAAGCATTTTTTCTTGCAGCGAAGTTATTTTTAACTAATACCTCATAGTCTTTTTCGTCAAATCCCATCAAAACAAAACACTCTCTAGGTGTAAGAAATCTATATTTTGATTTGCCATTATTTGGATTAAAATACAAATTACCTGAATTAGGATGTCTATCTTGCTTTGTAGTAATTGTTTGAACAATGCTTTTCATCGTTCCGTTTTCTAATAGTATTTTACTATTCTTTTCCCAAATTACCTTCCTTGATTCGGTATCATTTGGTTGAGATAATAATGCTTCATGTAGATACTTTTGATTCGAATAATCTAATTTTAAAAACTTAGATAATTTTTGCAATTTTATGTTTAATGATTTAATATATTGAGGATTATTTAAGTCGTGTTCTTCAAAATATTTTCTAACTACTTCCTTAGCATTTTCATCATCACCTACATAAACGCTTAGCATCAACAGTCTCTTTCTATTTTGTGGGATACCAAAATCTTGCGCAGATAATCTATTAACTTGATTAACATACCCTAAAGACTCTAGTCTAGCTTTCCATTCATCAAAGTTTTTGCTATGTCGTTTTGCCTCTAACGCTGTTACATTTTCAAGAAGTAAAAATCTAGGCATATCTAGGTTTTGGTTTTGTCTTTCAACCAACATTCTTTCAACTTCCCATAATAAACCGCTTCGTGTATGTGCATCTCTATCTATTCCGCCTTTATATCCATGCAACGCGCCAACATTTGATAAATCTTGACAAGGAAAAGAGTAGGTCATAAATGTTACATCATTAGGAATATCCTCACCTCTAACATCTTTTACACTTATAAGGTTATTTGTTTTTAGTATAGAAGAATATATTCTTCTTAACACTTCAGTAGAATACGCTTCTAATGTTTTAGGGTTCATAGGAACTTTGCCGTCATTACTTAAACTTAATTTATTTAATACATTTAGTAATTCATCTCTTTGTAATTCTAAAACTCTATTATCTAAAGATGGACCATTATGAATATAATCATAGGCTACTATTGCATGAACATCCCATTCGCATGTATTCAAAACACTAATATTCAATTTTCTTCTTTTGGCAAGTCTTTCAAAAGCTTTTGCTTGACTTCCTATACCACTAAATAACTCAACAATATTTATCATGGTGTATATCTCCTTTTATTATAAAGTTTTGAATTACACTAAAACTCCTGCATTTTCTAATTTTTCTCTTATTTTCCAAATCAATTTTGCTTGCTTTGGTGTTGCAATTTTTGGTCTTGGAGTGTCGATTGAAGCTGCAATATTTAGTAAATCTATCTCCATAGATGATAAGATTTTTCTTTTTCTGCCTTCTTCTATTAAATTTCTCCAATAAGGTCCTCCTAAAAGCACAATTTCGCTTTCAATATTTATACTTTTAGTAAGTTTAGCATCTTTTATTTCACTTCGCATTTTTTCTTCAACAAAAGTCTTTGATATTAAATCATTTAAAAACTCTTGACTTAATCTAAACTCATATTCTTGAAACTTTTTCCAAGTTTCTTCTTTTTTACAATACTCAGTAACAATAATACCAGATGAACGTTGAATAAATTCATTTGTAATCCTTGCTAATCTTTCAATCTCATTAACTAAAGAAGGATACAATTCTTGTTTTTTCCATATCAAATCAAAATTTAAACAATAATCATTTGGAATACTTTGAATTAATTTAGATATTGTATAAGGAACAATATTTAATTTATAACCACCAACATTATACCATGGTGCTTTATTAACAATTGTATCAGTAGTTCTAAATAAAATTGTATAACATATACATTGACGGAAAAATTCATCATTGAAATATTCTGGATTTTTTTGATATTTCTCATCGATGTATTCCGCAAAAAATGCCATACATTTTTCAGAACCCTTACTTACTATATCTGGTCTCAACAGTTCTGCGCAAGTAAAATATTTAGATAATTCTTCTTTTTTAATAACTTGTTTTTTAGGATATTTTTTTAAGAAATTATCTTTTTCGCTTTTCTTTAATAATTTAAATTGCTCTTGTTCATATTTACCACGCGATCTTTCATAATACCAAAAAGTATTATTAATTGCATCTCCTTTAATAGGAGCTTGAATTCTCTTAGATAAAGCTTCAAATAATCTATGAAATGCGTGATTCGAGAATAAATCTGAATCTTTTACTTTATTTTGACTGTTAGCATACTTCGAAATATTCTGAATCATTGTATCATAATCTTCATTTTTTACAACAGTTAATTTCATTGGAACAAAAATATTTGCTAAAGATAGTTTATCTTTCAATGCTGCAGAAGTTAATGATGCAGTAGTTTGCCCACCATTAATAATTTGCAAATCTTCCATTTGGATAATAGAATGACCATCTTCTGATAAAACTATTTGTGAAGCAGTACAAGCAATACCATTATTGTATGTAAAAAACTTAGTAGGTTCTTTTCTAATTGTATCTCTAATACCTTTATTTATTTTCCCACGATTACTCAAGAAAGCTCTAACGTTTCCTTCTAATAAACGAGAACCATGTTCATAATATATTTGATTCAAAAAGTCGCCTGGAACTATAGCCAGATAAGCATCATAGTCTAAGTTGCCTGTCATCTCAGCTTTAATGCATGGAATACCGCTAACCCCATACTTAACAGTTTCAATCACAATCGGTTCTTTATCTCTGCCCGATTGATAAAGGTCAAAAAATCTTCCTATACTCCATACATTTAATTCCACTTGTTTGCCAAGAAATTCAATTCTTTCTAATTTTTTTACTTGTCCACTTAATATTTTGTTAGTAATTATATATAATTTAATTTTATCAATTGAATTATCATTTTCTAAACTAACATAATCAATTTTCATTCTCTTACCAACGTTATTACCAACAACTAACATTTCATCAGTTATATCAAAATATTCTCTTAATTTACCATCATACGCTTCTTGAATAAAATTTAACATTCTTTGCTTAATAGTTTCTATTTCTGTATTAGTAAGTGTAGCATCTATTGAATCTTTAAAATCATTTGTAATCAAAACAAAAGAATGATCAGCGGCATCAAAACAATAACCATCAAATGCTAAAATTTTATTATTACTACATCTTTTTCTTGTTGGTTTTATTCTAGGATCAATCAATTCACCCATCGATGAAAGTTTTTCTAATGCGTTAGAAAAGAAAAACTCATCCGGCATAGAACCTTCGATTTGTGCATTAATATGAATATCATCTAAATATTCTTTTCTATATTCATAAAAAGCATTAGTATCCATAATTAATCCTCCTTAAATTTTTCAATTAAAGACAATGATATTTCATATTGAACTTTACAAATTCCATTCGATAAATCGTCGGCTTTAATTTTTGGAAATTCTGAATTAACAATATATTTATCAACTCTAATCAAATTATATACATAATTATCATAAACTTCATTATACGAATAGCCAACTTGTTTTAATTTTTCGAAAAATATATCTCTATCCGTTTCATATTGTATCATATTTGATATTGTTCCTACCAGAGCATTTAATGAAATTCCATTAAAACTTGGGCTCATTTTTTCAAATAAATACACTACTAATTTACCTTCTATAGTGCTATCAAGTTGTTCTATAGAAGAAATAGACACAGTACTTCTAAAACTATTGATGGATTTTATTTCATACCATTCATTTTTGTATGAAAAGTCTTTATGTGTTGGTTCAGGTCCGCTCCACCCATTTAAACCATTTGAAATACCATAAACTTTAAAACAAAAATCTTTTAAAAATAACAACTCACCAATCAAACCCAGAACTTCATTTTCAGATAAAATTTTAGAGTTACCATAAAACATTTTCTTCCATTGATTATATCTATTAACAATTTCTAAATACCCATCAGCACCTGAATAACTAGCAGTTTGATTAATAATATCTTCGCAGAAATTATAAAATAATGAGAAATTATCTTTTGCAGTATAAGAAAATAATATTGAATAATAATTTGTTGTTTTAACTTGTTTTATCTCTAAAACACTATTACCAACAATCTTCACGGGCAAAAAATTACCATTATATCTTAGAGTAGGAAAACCTTTATCATTTTTCCCAATATACAATTCTAGCGGATGCGAATCAGAAACACGAACATATTGAGAATTTTGATTTATAAGTCTAATTTTTTCTTCTATTTCTTTTCTATTCATCTGCATCTTCCTCCTCAAAATCATGATCTTTTTCGTAATAATTTACTGTTTTATTAACAGTATAAAGAACTGCGTGTTCGTGTTCTCCATCTTTTGAAGGGAATCCAATAGCATAACCTACTAAGTATGGATATCTATTTGAACGTAATTCTCGTTTTAATTTATTTTCTTCTGAAATATACTTATAATCAGCACTATCATTAGGTTCATCATGATTATCAGGATCTACAAAATATATTATTAGTAGAGGATTTCTGCCTTTAATTAAGAAATCTTGGGCTCTAGCGTTTTCACTTATATGATTTTGTTGTTCTCTTGAAAGACCATATCTAGCATCTGATCTACCCCACAAGTGAGCTCTTTTTGCATTCATTCTTATAACATTTGAACTAGGAACATCAAATCTACGAGAAACTAATTTTATATTTAAATCTACTTCTCTTAATACTAAATGTTTTTCAGATGAACCTCCAATAACCAAAACATCAAATCGTTCTAGTTCTGAATCCGTTCTACTTAAAAACGAATTTATTTGTCTAACATCAAAGTTTTCATTAGCTTCATGTATTTTTATGGCATTCAACAAGTTCAATATATCCTTTTTATCTATATTTCTAAAATACGGATGTTGAGTTATAGAAACATCTCTTTTCCCAATTAAAATATTCTTAATAAAATCTATTGTAGCTTTGATGTTTTCATCAATAACACTTAAATCTCTATGAAGATATGGGGTTTCAAAGATATTACCATAAAATGATTTTCTGTCCACTTTATTCTTAGTGTTTCTCATTTTATTAGATGCTGTTATACCTAGTTCTATGGAATCATTTCTAACTCTAATACCATAATCTTCTGGCTTTTTATTTTGTTCACCCATCTTAACAATATCTTCTTTTAAACACTCAATTGAAATACAAATATCCTTATAATAATCTGAAGATTCTCTAGTTATAAATATTTTACATAAATCATCATAACCATCTCTATAGCCAAACCATCTACCCATTTGCATTAAAACGTCAAATGTTGCAGTATTTCTGTAGAAATAACTAACACACAATCCTTCTAGTGTTAAACCACGTGACAACGCTAATCCACCTATTGAAATAACTCTAACACCATCCGGATCTTCATAATTTAATTTTTCGGATTTCTTCGATGAGTTTACGACTATAATTTTTATTTTACTAATGGCATCATATAAATTCGAAAAAACACTTTCCCAAGTGATTAATTTGCCGTTAAAATATACATCGCTATATTCTATATCAAATGAATCCTTCAAGCTTCTTATATAAGGATTTGTCAATGCATATTCTTTATCTAATTTTGAACATTGTTTAACATTCTTTTTAACTTTATCAAAATAATCCTCAACGATTTCTTTAATAACTTGCTGAACATTTGTAAATCTAGACATATTTATGAGCATAGATCTATTTGTATTCTTATTCGAATCTCTTATATCTCTAATTGTATTTGCCAACAAAAACGTGTTGATAGAATGGTAAACAGATCCAAACAATTCGTTTCCATCCCAATCTTTTTTATGCTTCATAGGGAAAATATTTTCATCAAAATCATTAATTATTTTGACATTAGAGTTTTCATTGAAGAAATATCTTCTTGAACCACAATAATTGCTCGGTGCATTTAAAGCATATATGAAATCACGCGGGAATAAATCATCACTCAACATTTCATCTTCTCTATCGTAGCTAATAAAAACATTGGCAAAAGGTGTAGCTGTAAACCCTACATAACTGTTTCGCGTGAATAAAGATAAAATGTTTCTAATATATTTATTAATCTTTGTAGGATCATCATCTGCCTTATTTGTATTAATACTGGCATTATCAGCCTCATCATCAATCATAAGCATTGGAAAGTTTATTTTGTCATGCTCACCTATAGTGTTTATCAACTTTAAAGAAGAATAAAGTTTTTTTAATACTGGTACATTCTTTTTGACAACAAAAATCATAGGTTCCATTGAATAATCGCTTATTTTATATGTTGTGTTTTGGTCATCTCCAGATGTGAAATCCTTAGCTCTACTAGTAAAAGCCTTAGGTAATTTTTTCCCTCTTCCTACTCCTACATCAACACCATTTACAGAATCATATCCAATAAATCCTTCTTCAACTCTTATTTGAGTTTGCTTTCTTAAACTTTCTATTGTCCCTGTTAAAATGAAAATAACTTTATAACCAGCATCTGCTGCTTTTGATAACAGTCCTAGATAATTCGAAGTTTTTCCTGATTGAACATCTCCAACCACTAATCCTCTAATAGAAAATGCAGTGTCATCTGCTTGAGGATTTCCCAAATAAGACATTATACTTTTCAATGTTTTTTCCTCTAAGACTTTAACAATGTTAGGTGAAAAATGCTTAATATTTAATAAATAATTTTTATATCTATTCCAATAATATTCATCAAAATCATCAGAAGATAATAAGTTATTATACCATTCATAATCATGCTCGTAATCTCCTAGAATAGCGTGTCCTTCTTCTTGAAATATTGAATGGATAGATTTAATTCTATTAATCACTTCTGTTTTTTCTTTTTCATCTAATTCAATCTCTGGAATTATACTCGATAGCATATTTTTGGTTTGTTCTAGAGATTGAATAATATCTAAATCTTTTAAAATAAAATTTGGATTCATGTAAAGTTGAATACTTTTATATGAATTAAATTGTTGTAAATAAATTTCAAATATTTCTTCTCTATTTTTCATTAAAAACCATCTCCTTTATTTTCTCTGAGATTAATTCATTATTAAATGGTTCATACTTACAAACCATCTCCAATACTTTTTCATCAGTCATTTGAGTAAGGTTTTTAATTCTTTTAAATTGTGCAACACCCTCTAAAATAATAGACTCCAAATATTTATCATCTAACTTTGTTTCATTATTCTTGTTACAAATCGAATTATATATATCATCATATGGTAAAGATGAAGAAATAACATCTATAAAATGTAAAATCTTTATTTTATCTTTATCATCAAATTCATCTAAAAATCTTCTAATAAATTCTGAATCTTCATTAATAAAAAACAAATCTTTATTTTCTCTGCTTAAGGTCTTGTTCCAAATTTTTGTATTATCTTTTTCTAATGTTAACTTAACCCTTTTAGATGTTTTTTCTTTAGATCTAGAGCAAACATTATTAACTGCTTTACGCAAATTATTCAAAATTTGTTTTGGAATTGTAGCACTTTGTTTTTTAACATCAATTTCCCACATATCATCCAAAGTATTGGGAATATCGACTTTTATCCTTCCGTATTTAAATAGCTCACTATTAATATTGTTTGAAGATAATCTAAACCAAGTACCATAAATAATTAACCTTTCATTTCTATAAACGTAGAATCCTTGTCCATTTCTAAGAGATTCAATTCCACCTAGTTTTTCGATATCATCGTTAGTCAAATCAGATTGATGAGGTAAAATGAAAGGTTGTATTTTTACAATAGACCCATTTACATCAATCTCTTTAGGATTTTGAGAATCTGTTTTACTATGGTATTCAAGAAAAGGATCAATAGGTGTTAACAAGGCGTTATTAATATAAATTTTTAATGATTTAAATGGATTGCTCATAAATCGATGAAATACTAACCTTATATGGATTTCCGCTTCGTCTACTTCATCACATAGATATTCTCTAATTCTTCCACCACTTTTTTTGATTCCTATATCAAAATTTTCCCACACTACTAATGTTCCTTGATTTAAGCCTCTCAATGTATTAATATTAGGGATTTTTTCTATTTCAAAATCTTCTAATTTCAAGCAGTCCCATTCCTTATTCTCTATAACACTGTCTAAGTTCCATTGGTACGCATAAATATTACTTCCTTTTTTAGATGCAACAGTCAATACTCTACATTGTGATAAAGATGCGGATTTTAGTCCTAAGCCAAATCGCCCCAAATCGTTACTACCATAATACTCTTTACTACTTCCGTATTTCATTGCATTAAAAAGTTCTAAATCATCCATTCCTTCCCCATCGTCTAAAATAGATATGAAAATCATATCATCATTAATTGGAGAAGAAATATAAATGTTTTTAGCTTTTGCAGATATAGAATTATCAATAATATCCGCTATAGCAGTTTTAAAATTATATCCTATTGAACGCATTGAATTCATTAATACATTTGGTGATGGAGTATTCTTAATCTTTATAGCCATATCAACGCCTCATTTCCAGTTTTCGAAAAATGCTTGTATTTTTATATTATTTTATCACTTTATGATAAAAATTGCAAAAAATTAGTCGTGCTACAACAACAAATAAATAAAACTTACTAGTTTTGCCACTAATAAGCTCTATTTGTATATTATATTAAAATTTTTGTAAAAAATGCATCTAACATTATTGTATGATTGCAAAATAATATAAATCATCTTCTATTACTTCTACAGTTCTTTGTGTAGGATGTTTTCTTGGATTCTTTAATATTTCCACCACATTTGGTGTATCATGCATTTTTAATCCATGACTTCTTTTAACTTCAGCTATATAAAATGTATGAACTTTAAAACCATATTTGTTTAAGATGTATTCCTGAATCATCTTATATGTAACCTTGATCTTTTTACAATTTTTCTACAGGATTCTCCTACAGGTCACAGTGACATGACTTTTGATAACTATCATCTAACGGTCCATCCAATCGTAGAGGCATAGTTTCACCTAATGTATATTGATATCTAAAGTTGCTTTGTGCATACATTGCCTTATTTGCTTCAAATCCTTAAACATTTAAATATTTTGAAACAACCGCAACCAGCTCCTGAACTTTAAATAACAAATTATCATTAGAGTCGCAATCTGGCAGAAATATAACACTAAAATAGACTATTTTTACTTTCATATGTTTCTTTACCTCTTTTCAAAAAAATCTATCAAGCCTACTCTAAATTTAGGAACTCCACATACAGTGGGCTATTAGTATACCTCAAGTGCATATTGTGGTATTCCTTTGGATTTTTGTTTGACAGCTTTTTCTATAAATTTTTCTTAATTGACGCCATTAATTGCACATACAACAATTAATAGTCTTACTAGTGTCAAAGCGTCCTTTGAGGAAATAACCAATTATCTTTCAACAGTAATACTCAAATAAGAAGCATTTGTCAGGAAATAACAACAATTTTTACCTCTCATATATAAGGCTTCGAAAACGCAATTTTACTACCATAAAATTAAAATTTTATTTTTTTTACTTTTTTCGTTGCTCCTTTCACTTTATGTAGGTAAAAGAATAAAGAAAACGCACGCTTTTTGTTAAAAAAACATTTTCACATATAAAACACATAATAAATAACTAATAATACGTATTTTGATAAAAAAATAAAAACCACGACAAGAAAAAATCATGGTTAATATCTATATTCACTTATTAAATTAAAATATTATATCAAAAACACTTTTCTAACTTAATAAAAGCATTACGCATCATAATGTTTTTATTTTTCAAATATTCATCAGCTCCATTATAATTGATTAAATAATCATTTTTAATGTCTGCATCCACATCTATCAAGACTGAAATCACTTCTTTAACTGTAGTTGTAGAATAACCATTTAAAACTTTGCTGAATTGTACAAAAGTTAATGATGCAGCTAATGAATAACTTAGTTCTTCCAATGACATGTTTTTAAAATTATTCAAAACAGCTCTCTTATCAATAGCATTTTTGGCTTTATATACAACACCGCCAATACTTGCAGCACCAGCAACAGAAACTAAACTAAGTAAAGCACATCCACCAGCCATGCCCAAACCGCCAGTTGCTAAAGAACCACCACCTAACGTAGATAATGTTACTCCTAAAGGGCCTGGAGCCATTAGCGCTAAACCATTAGTCAATACGGTAAGAGCTAAAAATGCAACAGCACCAGATGCTATAGCCATATTCCTATTAGCTGTGTAATTAATTTGAATTTTTGACCAATTATCTTTGTAAACATTTAATAAATTAAATAAAGCATTATCCATAAAACCCAATCTCTTAGATAATGTTGAAAGCCCTCGTTCTACTACAGTTTTTTCAAATAATGAATCAATCGATAAAACAAATTGCATTCCCCACTTGATTCGATTTTCAAACATTTGATCATTAATAAATAAATTTGAAATTAAAAATGCAATTCTACTATCTTTTCTGTCATGATAACCTGCTTTGGCCATTTCTAATGTTTTTGCTTTGTATAACTCAGTAGCCTCTGCAAATTTTTTACGTTCATTTTCAACACCAAAGATTGCACTTGATAAAGTACCTTGCATGGCTTTATCATATTTTTGCTTATAATATTCATTATTAACAAAATACATAAAAAGCAAACATTGTGCATTTAATTCTCTCTCTAATTCTAACCTGTTGTAATTTTCATTCATACCAACTATACTCCTTGCTATGCATTTCTATAACGATTTAATTTTACAACAAAATACATGTATAGACAATAAAAAAGCCATGAATTCAAATCATGACTTTTACTTAAATTAATATATTTTTACTTGTTGATATCTTTTAGAGATAAGAGGCAAACCGTCTCGTCGTGCAGGCCCTTGTACTAATTTTGAACTGTAGATATCAACTGCTGCTCGTAATAGGAATTTAACAGTTAGTCTGCTTTAGCAATTTTTTATAAGTATTATCAATTAATATAGCACCCATCGGAGCGGTAAATAAAATTGACACTACTGCAGATGTTAATAGTATATCTCCACAAGCTAATCCTTCAGTTAATGCTATCGCACCTATAGAAGCTTGGACTGTTGCTTTAGGTAAATAAGACAATACTATAAATAGTTTTTCTTTCCAATCAAATTTTGTAGCAATCAAACAAACAATTACACC